>JBJMTR010000476.1:0-3822 GCA_045811565.1 Bradyrhizobium sp. | reverse complement strand
GGCCAGCGCAAGATCGAAATCCCGCTGCCCAGCGATCGCGACATGGATCGCATGATGTCGTTCCTCGAAAAGGCGTGGCGGAAGTTGATCGATATGGCCAACCGCGTGCAGAGGGACGTCAGCGGCAGGATTTGACGGGAGCATTCGTAGGGCGGGCAAAGCGAACCCTGCCGACCGCACAGCGGCTGGTGGGCACGGCGCGAAGCGCGCGCCTTCTCACCCTACGCAACCAAATCGAGCGGCCGCGGAGTATAGGTCCCGGCGCTCGCCCGCGACGACGTGTTGAGAGACAGAGTTCATGACGTCACCGAAATCACTCTCGCGCACCACACCATCCACCATCAGCGCTACCAGCATCGTCTCGTCGCTGCTGACGGTGGAGACGCGAGGTGTCGGCTTCGTCAACCTCACCGCCGAGGTCGCAAAGTTTGTCCGCGACGCAGGCGCGGGCGAGGGCGCGGTGACGCTGTTCATCCGCCACACCTCGGCCTCCCTGACGATCCAGGAAAACGCCGATCCGTCGGTGCTCGACGATTTGACGACGGCGCTGGACCGGGCTGCCCCCGAGAATGCCGGATGGACCCATGACACCGAGGGCCCGGATGACATGCCGGCGCATATCAAGACCATGCTGACGGCGACGTCGCTGCATGTCCCGGTGTTGAATGGTGAACTCGCGCTGGGAACGTGGCAGGCGATCTACCTGATCGAGCATCGCGCCCGCCCGCACCGGCGCGAGGTCGTACTGCAGTTTACTGGACACGTAAAATAAAGCCGGCCGCGGATTGCTCCACGGCCGGTTGACTTATCTGCGTTCGGCAGTGGCGCCGGACGTCATCGAGACTATTTGGTGATGTCGACGTCCTTGGTTTCCGGCAGGAACAGGAAGCCGATGATCAAGCTCATGACGGCAACGCCGACGGGATACCAGAGACCGGAATAAATGTTTCCGGTCGCCGCGACGATGGCGAACACCGTTGCGGGCAGGAAGCCGCCGAACCAGCCGTTGCCGATATGATACGGCAGCGACATGCTGCTGTAACGAATCCGGCTCGGGAACAGTTCGACCAGCCATGCCGCGATCGGGGCATAGACTAGCGTCACATAGATCACCAGCACCCAGAGCAATGCCACCGTCATCACGTAGTTGATATCGGCGGGGTCCGCCGAAGCGGGATAGCCGTGGGTCTTGATCGCCGCCGGCAACGCTTTTGCGAAGTCCGGCGACGCGGTGGAAAGCGTCTGCTCGCCGATCTTCACTTGCGCCGGAGTTCCCTTCGGCGCTTCCTGGTTCTGATAGTTCACCGACAGATTGACCAGAGCTGATTTTGCGATGTCACAGCCGGTGGTGAATTTCTCCGTGCCCGTGGCCTTGAACTGGAAGTAGCATTCGCTCGGATCGGCGATCACCGTAACCGGGGAGGATGCAAGTGCCGCTTCAAGCTTCGGGTTGGCGAAATGCGTGATACCCTTGAAGATCGGGAAATACGTCAGCGCTGCCAGCAAGAAACCAGCGAGAATGATCGGCTTTCGTCCGATCCTGTCTGACAGCCAGCCGAACAAGATGAAGGCGGGCGTACCAAGCGCCAGCGCGACCACGATCATGATCTGCGCGGTCACCGCAGGGACCTTGAGCGTTTGTGTCAGGAAGAACAGTGCGTAGAACTGCCCACCGTACCATACCACGGCTTCACCCGCGGTGGCGCCCAGCAACGCCAAAATCGCGATCTTCGCGTTCGACCATTCGGCAAAGGATTCGCTCAGCGGCCGCTTCGACGTCGTGCCCTCGTCCTTCATGCGCTGGAAGACCGGTGACTCGTTCAGGCTCAACCGGATCCAGATCGAGACGCCGAGCAGGATGCCGGACAGCAGGAATGGAAGACGCCAACCCCAATCGCCGAAGGATTCCTCGCCCATCCAGGTTCTAATGCCCAGAATGAGCAGCAATGCCAGGAACAGGCCGAGTGTCGCGGTGGTTTGAATCCACGAGGTGTAATAGCCGCGCTTGTTCCTCGGTGCATGCTCGGCGACGTAGGTCGCGGCGCCGCCATACTCGCCTCCAAGCGCCAGACCCTGGACCAGCCGGAGGGCGATCAGGAGGATTGGCGCTGCGATCCCCCAAGTTGCATAGCCGGGTAGCAGGCCGATGAAAAAGGTGCCGACACCCATCAGGGTCATCGTGATCAGGAAGGTATATTTGCGTCCGATCATGTCGCCGAGACGACCGAAGATCAGCGCACCGAACGGCCGGACGGCGAAGCCCGCAGCGAACGCGAGCAGCGCAAAAATGAAACCGACATTCGCCGGCACGTTCGAGAAGAAGTACTTCGCAAGAAACGCTCCGAGCGTTCCGTAGATGTAGAAGTCGTACCACTCGAAAACCGTGCCCAGTGAAGAGGCGAAAATAACCTTTCGCTCTTCAGCTGTCATTCCGCCGGTGCGAAACTCGCTCGCCGATGTTGCAGTCATCGTGGACATGTAAATCGCTCCCCCTACATTATTCTGCCAGTCTCGACGATGCGCCGAGGCTGGCTGGATTGCGCTATGGGCTTGCCGGCAAGGTAACATCGCCGTGAAAGCCGCCCCAATAAGACTTTCGGCTTTTTGCACGCCCGTGCTGGCGCCCTTGCGAACAGCTTGCGCGACGCAAAATTACCTCGGGTTGGCCTGTATTGCAGTGCACAAGCAGGTGGATTAACTGCTTTAACATACGGCATTATTCGGCGCTTGCACGCCGCCGCCGCTCGGGGGACAAAGGGAGGTGGGTTCCGATTTACCCGCGCGTGAGAAATAAAATAGATGAGTGCTGAAGCCCAGACCCACCTCGTTATAGCTGATGACCATCCGCTGTTCCGCGATGCGTTGCGGCAGGCGGTGGCGAGCGTCATAAGCTCGGCCAGTATCAGCGAGGCCGGCTCGTTCGAGGATCTTACCGCGCTGCTCGAGCGGGACTCCGATGTCGATCTGATCCTGCTCGATCTGACGATGCCGGGGATCTCCGGCTTCTCCGGCCTGATTTACCTGCGCGCGCAATATCCGGCGATCCCCGTAGTGATCGTGTCCGCCAGCGATGATGCCGGCACGATCCGCAGATCACTCGATTTCGGCGCCTCCGGCTTCATCCCAAAGCGTTTTGGGGTCGAGACGCTGCACGACGCGATCATGAAGGTGATGGACGGCGACGTCTGGGTTCCACCGGACACCGACCTCTCGTCGGCCACCGATCCCGAGATGACGCGACTGCGCGACCGGCTGGTGACGCTGACGCCGCAGCAGGTCAGGGTGTTGATGATGTTGTCGGAGGGGTTGCTCAACAAGCAGATCGCCTACGAGCTCGGCGTCTCGGAAGCCACCATCAAGGCGCATGTGTCGGCAATCCTGCAAAAGCTCGGCGTCGAGAGCCGCACCCAAGCCGTGATCGCGGCGGCAAAAATCGCCGGCGGCCAGTGGCGCCAGGGCACGCCGTCGAGGTAGTGCCTCACGGGGTAGTGCGATCGTTGTTCTTCGAGACGCGCGCAAGCGGGCTCCGGCCGCCGCCTACTCCGCCGCCGCCACCATCTGCTGGGCGCGCCATTGACCGAGCAGGGCACGCAGGGATGCCGGTTTCACCGGTTTGTTGAGCACCGCGATGTTCTCCTCGCGCGCTGCGGCGCGGACATGCGGGCTGCGGTCGGCCGTGATCAGGATCGCCGGAGTGGTTTCTCCGAAGCGGCGGCGGATCTCGCGGATCGCAGCGACGCCGTTGCCGCGGTCGAGGTGATAGTCGACCAGCAAACCGGTGACGTCGCCGCCGCAGGCTTCGATCGCCGCGATCGCGGCTTC
>JBJMTR010000475.1:0-7695 GCA_045811565.1 Bradyrhizobium sp. | reverse complement strand
GTCCGATATCAAGCAGGGCTTTTACGTCACCGATCTGATTGGCTCCGGCGTCAATGGCGTGACCGGCGACTATAGCCGTGGCGCCTCGGGCTTCTGGATCGAGAATGGCGAGATCACCTATCCCGTCAGCGAGGTGACGATCGCGGGACACCTGTTGCAGATGTTCAAATCACTGGCGCCGGCCAACGATCTGGAGTTCCGCTATAGCGTCAATGCGCCGACGCTGCGCATCGAGGGCTTGACGCTTGGCGGACGCTGATACGGATGACAGGATCCAGGCACGTGATGCCGCGTTGCTGACCGAAACCGTGCGGGAGGCGGGCGCGCTGGCGCTCTCGCTGTTCCGCACCGAGTTGAGGAATTGGACCAAGGGCGCCTCATCGCCGGTGTCCGAGGCTGATATCGCCGTCAATGATCTGCTTGAGAGGCGCCTGCGCTCGGCGACGCCGGGCTATGGCTGGCTCTCGGAAGAAAGCGCGGACGACGAAGCGCGGCTCGGCAAGCGGCTGGTCTGGATCGTTGATCCCATCGACGGCACCCGCGCCTATCTCGCGCACCGCGAGGACTGGTGCGTCAGCGTGGCGCTGGTTGAGGATACTGCGCCGGTGCTGGCCGCGGTATTTGCGCCGGCTACGGGCGAGTTCTTCTTTGCAGGCCGCGGGCAGGGCACCACCCTCAACGACGCGGCGGTGCAGGCGACCGCCGGCACCGATCTGGAGTTCTCCCGGATGGCTGGTCCGAAGCCCCTGGTGCAGCGGCTCAGCCCGTCATCCGATGAGATTACGCTGCACCCGCGAATCGGATCGCTGGCGCTTCGTCTGTGCCGGGTCGCGCAGGGCAGCCTCGATGCCGCTTTTGCGGGCGGCCAGAGTCGCGACTGGGATCTTGCCGCGGCGAATTTGATCGTGCAGGAAGCGGATGGTAGGATGACTGCACTCTCGGGCGATGCGATTGAGTATAATCGTCGGGAGGTGGTGCACGGAGTGCTGGTGGCAGCGGGGCGCGATCGTCATGCTCGCATTGTTGAGCATTTTCGAAACCGTTCGTTGCGCTGAACTTGGTGGATCGACGCCACTAAACTTGTTTGCCGGGCACCTCGCTAGGAACAAACCATCATGTCAGATAGTGCCCAGCCGCAACTGCTTCACCTCGTCATCGGCGGCGAGCTGACCGATCTCGAACACACCAGGTTCAAGGACCTCGACCAGGTAGATATCGTCGGCGTGTTCCCCAATTACGCAACCGCTTATGCGGCCTGGAAGGCGAAGTCGCAGCAGACCGTGGACAATGCCCACATGCGCTATTTCGTGGTCCACCTCCACCGGCTGCTCGATCCAGGTCAAGACACGAAGCCCTCCCGTTGAAACGCCTAGTTCGCGATTTGCTGCGCAGCAGCTGGGTTCAGCGCGCGCTGGGGGTGCTTGCGGCCGAATATCTGCGGCTGGTCTGGCTGACCAACAGCTTCAGCTACGACCCGGCCAACATCTATGAACTGGTCGAGCCGCAAATGCCCGCGATCTTCGCGTTCTGGCATGGCCAGCATTTCATGACACCCTTCATCAAGGCCAAAGAGAGCTATCGCGCCAAGGTCTTGATCTCGCGGCACCGCGACGGAGAATTCAACGCCATCGCCGCCGAGCGGCTCGGCATCGGCACTATCCGCGGCTCCGGCGATCATTCCGGCGCCTTTCACCGCAAGGGCGGCGTCGGCGCATTCCGCGAGATGGTGCAGGCGCTGGAGGAGAACTGGAACGTCGCGACGACGGCGGACGTACCGAAGCGCGCACGGGTCGTGGGCCTCGGCGTCATCATGCTGGCACGGGAATCCGGGCGGCCGATCATGCCCTTTGCGATGGCCACCAGCCGGTTCATCCGGTTGAAAAATTGGGACTCCACCACCATTAATTTGCCATTTGGGCGCGGCGCACTGGTAGGTATTGAGGCCGTACACGTGCCGCCTGATGCCGACGCCGAGACCATGGAAAAGCTGCGGCTGCAGGTGGAAACGTTACTCAAGGAAGCGACCCGCCGCGCCTATTCAGTCGTCGGGCGCCCGGAGGCAGCGCTTGGATAATTCGCTACCAATGACCTTGCGCGTCTACCGGAAACTATCGTCCGCAATGGTGCCGATCGCCCCGGCGCTGATCAAGCGGCGGCTGAGCCTCGGCAAGGAGGATCCGGCGCGTGTCGGGGAGCGTCGTGGCATGAGCGCGGACGAGCGCCCCTCTGGCCCGCTGGTCTGGATCCACGGTGCCAGCGTCGGCGAGGTGCTGGCCGCGGCGGCGCTGATCGAGAAATTGCGCGCGCTGAACCTGCGCATCCTCCTGACATCGGGCACGGTGACCTCGGCGGCAATCGCCGCCAAGCGGTTTCCGCCCGACGTCATCCATCAATATGTGCCGTACGACTCGCCGCGTTACGTCAGGCGATTCCTCGATCACTGGCGCCCATCGCTGGCGTTGTTCATCGAATCCGATCTCTGGCCGAATCTGGTCCTGTCGAGCTCGGCGCGGCGGCTGCCGATGGTCTTGATCAACGGGCGGATGTCGCGCCGCTCGTTTCCGCGCTGGCAGCGGTTCTCACGCACCATCGCGGCATTGCTCGGCCGGTTCGACGTGTGTCTCGCGCAATCGCGACTCGATGCGGAGCGTTTTTCCGCGTTAGGCAGCCGCAATGTCGTGACCACCGGAAATTTGAAGCTCGATGTTGCGGCACCGCCTGCCGATCCGGCGAAACTGGAGCGGCTGATGGCGGTGACGCGCGGCCGCCCGATCGTGGTCGCGGCGTCCACCCATCCCGGCGAGGAAGAGTTGCTGGTGGAAGCGCACCGCGCGCTGTCAGGATTTTTCCCGTCGCTTCTCACCGTGATCGTGCCGCGGCATCCCGAGCGCGGCGAAACAGTCGCCCGCATGGTCGAAGCTTCCGGTCTGCATGTGGCGTTGCGCTCGCGCGAGGAGCTGCCGATCGCGACCACCGACATCTATGTCGCCGATACCATGGGCGAATTGGGATTGTTTTACCGGCTGGCGCCGATCGTCTTCATGGGCGGTTCGCTGGTCGAACATGGCGGGCAGAACCCGATTGAGGCGATCAAGCTTGGCGCCTCGATCGTGCATGGCCCGCATGTCTTCAATTTCACCGATGTGTATGACACCCTCGACCGCGCCGGCGGCGCCAGACGCGCCGAAACCCGGGAAGGGCTGGTGAAGCAGCTCGGTCAGCTGCTTGCCGACCCCAAGGCGCGTGAAGCCTCGCTGGCTGCCTCGGAGTACGTGGTCCAGCAGCTCGGCGGCGCGCTGGAGCGTACGCTCGCCGCGCTTGAGCCCTATCTGTTGCAGTTGCGGCTCGAAATGGGAGCCGCCAATGCGTGAGCCGGCGTTCTGGTACCGGCCGTCGTCTTGGAAATCGCATTTATTGAGACCGCTTGGCGCACTCTACGGCGCCATCACTGCCAAGCGGTTGCAGCGCGACGGGCTGGATGCCGGCATCCCCGTGTTCTGCGTTGGCAATTATCATGTCGGCGGCGCCGGCAAGACGCCGACGGTGCGGGCGCTGGCAAAACTACTGCGCGACCTCGGCGAGCTGCCGGTCGTGCTCAGTCGCGGCTATGGCGGAAAACTGCGCGGCCCGGTCAATGTCGATCCGGCGCGGCATGCGGCTTCCGATGTCGGCGATGAGCCGCTGATGCTGGCGAGTACGCTGCCGGTGGTGATCGCACGCGACCGCGCCGAAGGCGTCGCGCTGGCGAAGTCGCAAGGCGCCAGCGTGATCCTGATGGATGACGGTTTCCAAAATCCGGCCGTCACAAAAGATGCCTCGCTGATCGTGATCGACAGCACCCGCGGCATCGGCAACGGCCGAGTGGTTCCCGCCGGGCCCTTGCGCGCGCCGCTGCCGCCGCAGCTTGCGCGCACCGATGCATTGATTGTCGTGGGGCATGGGGTCGCGGCCGGTAGCGTAGCAGCCGCGATCGCAGTGGATGGTAAGCCGGTGCTCTCAGCGCATCTCAAGCCGGACGATGTGTCGGTTGCGTCGCTGCGCGGCAAGCGCGTGCTGGCGTTTGCCGGGATCGGGGATCCCGCCCGTTTTTTCGACACGCTGCGGAAACGCGGGATCGAGGTGGGCAGGGAGCGTGCTTTCGCCGATCACCATGCGTTTTCCAGGCGCGAGATCGAGAGCCTGGTCGCAGAAGCCAGGCGCGATGTGTTAACCTTGGTGACGACGGAGAAGGATCTGGCGCGGCTGCGTGTTGAAGGGGAACTTCCGCCGTGGGCGCGGGAAATCGTGCCGTTTGCAGTGACCCTGGAGTTTGAGGACGCAGCGTTGTTGCGAAAATTTGTCTCGGAACGGCTCTTCAAGGCGCGCGAGAAGAAATTTCGCCACTCGGTGCCGAGAAGTTAACCCTGAGTCTTAAGCGCGCCGGGAAAATGCCGCTGCAGGACGGCGCTGGGAACCGCGTAGGCCTCCTGCAGATCGACGCTCCAATATTTCAATTCGTCGAGCGGAATTCGTGCATCGGTGATCGCGCAGCGCACATAGGTACCCGGCGAGATCACGCGGAAATCGCCGTCCAGATATTGCACTTTCGCTTCGCCGTGGCCCGAGGGACCGAATTTATTCAGCACGCTTGAGTTCTCCTGGGCCCGACCGAGGCTTACCGGATTTTATGAGTTTGATCTATCATAGATAGGTTGTGGTTTCCGCCGGTTAAACCACTGACTTGTGATGATTTGCCGTCCTTGGCGCGTGATAACCTCGCCGCCCATGGTCCGCCGCCTTCTGAGGGCCGTAACGACCCGGCCAAATTAGATGCGTCCGCAGTCAGCCGTCGTTCTCCTGACGCTCTTTGCCGTGGTTTTCTCCGCGGATGCGGCGCCGTTGCCGGCCCCTCATCAGGTCGATATTCGCGCGACCAACGTCACCTTGCATGCGCAGCTCTATAAACCTGAAGGCAATGGTCCATTTCCGACCGTGATCGGGCTGCACGGCTGCGGCGGACTGGCCGGGCACTCTGAATCGGTGTTGCCGCGTTATCGCGACTGGGCGGAGCAACTGCTCAAGACCGGGCACGCGGTGGTATTGCCAGACAGTTATGGCTCACGCGAACTCGGCCCGCAATGCCGTGTCAAGGAGCGCCACGTGCTCGCCCGCCGCGAGCGCGTGGCCGACATCATGGCGGTGCGGCAGTGGCTGCTGCAGCAGGCCTGGGTGGCGCGAGATCGCATCAGCCTGATCGGCTGGGCCAACGGCGCCAGCGCCTTGTTATGGGCGGTGCGGCCGCAATTGTCGTCGCGCGATGCCGAGCCCGATTTCCGCTCGGCGATCGCGTTCTATCCGGACTGTCGTCTGTCGTCCGGGCTGGGCTGGAGCGCGCGGGTGCCAACGCTGCTGTTGATCGGCGCCAACGATGACGTCAGTTCGCCACCTGCCTGCCACCAGATGGTGGACGGCGCGCGCGGCCGCAGCGCGCTGGCGCGGATCGTGGTCTATCCCGGCGCCTATCACGATTTCGATCGCGCCAACCTTCCGCTGCATGCGATCAACGGAACGCCGGATGCGGCAGCGCCGGAGCGCGGCCATGTCGGTACCGACACCGAGGCGCGCACTGACGCGCAAAAGCGCGTCGCCGAGTGGCTGGCGCGGTGATGAATTTGCTCATCCTCCCTTTGGGGGGATGGTCAACAAACCGCTCGCTAAAACAGGCTGCCCTGACCGACGGGCTTTGGCACCCGCTTGGGCGCAGTCGGTTTCGGCTCGCGCGGCGCAACCTTTTGTGGACTCGCCGGCGTTGAAGCCGCCGGACGATCGGTGTCGGCCGTCGCCGCCACGCGGCCGTCGGCGAACTCGATCGAGAGATGCGCGTTGGGACCAACAGACGCCGCGGTGTGAACGGCGTGACCCTGCTCATCGCGCACCAAGGCAAATCCGCGCGCCAGGACGCTGCGGTAGGACAATGCCGCGAGCAACTGCCCGCTATGCGCGACGCGCGCGTCGAGACGCTGCATAAGCGTCAGCAATGCACGCCGCGCCCGCTCGGCCAGCCGCTGCGTGCGTTCCCGATCGCGCGCGACGGCGTTACGTTGCGCCTGCGCGTTGGCAAGCTTGGAGGCCTTGAAGCGGATCTCCAGGCCCGCATAGCGGTCTTTGCGGCCGCGCAGCAGCGACCGCGCCGAATGCCTGATCCGTTCGCCCGATGCCGTCAGGCGCTGCCGCGCCTGCGCGACCTGCCCGCGGAGCACCCGGAGCGTGAGGCCCGCGCTGATATGGGTAAAGCGGCGATGGTGCGCGTTGGTATTGGCTCTCAATCCACGCGGCAGGCCGCTTGCCGCGCCGTCGAGCCGCTGCCGCGGAATTGCCAGCAAATTGCCCGCGCTCGGCAGGGCGCGCGCCGCCGCGCGCAATTCATTGCGGCGGCTTTCCTGGCCGCGCTGCCAGCACACCATCACGCGCCGCGCCAGCGCCGTGACCTCGACGAACAGCTCGCTACGCACCGGTACCGCCATTTCGGCGGCCGCCGTCGGCGTCGGCGCGCGCTTGTCGGCGGCGAAATCGATCAGCGTGATGTCGGTCTCATGCCCGACGGCGGAGATCAGCGGGATCATGCTGTCGGCGGCGGCGCGGACCACGATCTCCTCGTTGAACGACCACAGATCTTCCAGCGAGCCGCCGCCGCGGGCGACGATCAACAGGTCCGGCCGCGGAATCTTGCCGAGCTTGGGCAGCGCGTTGAAGCCGCGGATGGCGGCGGCGATCTGTTCGGCCGAGCCATCGCCCTGCACCCTGACCGGCCACACCAGCACGCGGCGGGGAAAGCGATCCTCCAATCGGTGCAGGATATCGCGGATGACCGCGCCGGTCGGCGAGGTGACGACGCCGACTACTTCCGGCAGCCATGGCAGCAACTGCTTGCGCGCCTCGTCGAACAGCCCTTCGGCCGCGAGCTTCTTCTTGCGCTCGTCCATCAGCGCCATCAGCGCGCCGATGCCGGCGGGCTCGAGCGCCTCGATCACAATCTGGTATTTCGAGGAGCCGGGATAGGTCGTGAGCTTGCCGGTGGCGATGACCTCGAGCCCCTCCTGCGGCTTGAAGCGCATCCGGAACAGCGCACTCTTCCAGATCACCGCCTCGATCTTGGCGCTCTCGTCCTTCAGCGCAAAATAGCAATGCCCAGACGAATGCGCGCCACGGAAGCCGGAAATCTCGCCCCGCACCCGGACATGGCCATAGGCGTCCTCCACCGTCCGCTTCAGCGCGGAGGACAGTTCGGAGACCGTGAATTCGGGCGCGTTGATCAGGTTTTCCGCTGGCATATCTGGCTTAGAATCGGCCTTTTCCGGCGGTCGCGCAAGGTCTGGACGGGACAGCGGCAGAACTGAGGCACATATCCACATATGATCGGAGGTGTTCTTGCGGCCGGCCGATGCCGTGCTAAACCGTCGCGCGATAGGCGGCGACCCTCCATTTGGCTGCATTCATGAACATCCTTCTGCTCGGTTCCGGCGGCCGCGAACACGCTTTGGCGTGGAAGATCGCAGCTTCCCCGCTGCTCACGAAACTATGGTGCGCGCCGGGCAATGCCGGCATCGCGCGGGAGGCCGAATGCGTCGCACTCGATATCGCCAATCATCCGGCGGTGATCGATTTCTGCAAGCGCAATTCGGTTGATCTCGTCGTGGTCGGCCCGGAGACGCCGCT
>JBJMTR010000474.1:0-7320 GCA_045811565.1 Bradyrhizobium sp. | reverse complement strand
TCGTCAACCTGTCGTCGGTTGCCGCCAGGCTCGGCGCCCCCAACACCTATGTCGATTATGCCGCCTCCAAGGGCGCCATCGATTCCTTCACCATCGGGTTGGGACACGAGGTGGCAGGCGAAGGCATTCGCGTGGCGGCGATCCGGCCCGGGCTGATCGATACCGATATCCACGCCAGCGGCGGCGAGCCCGACCGCGCCCACCGGCTCAGCCACATGGTGCCGATGAAGCGCGTCGGAAGCGTCGAGGAAATCGCCAACGCCATCGTCTGGCTGATGTCTGACGAGGCGTCCTACGTCACCTCTGCCATCCTGGACGTGTCGGGCGGGCGCTGATCGCCGTCACGTTATCTGACATACATGCTCACGGAAAATTTCGAACATGGCTAATTACGATCTCGTCGTCATCGGTACTGGCCCTGGCGGCTATGTCTGCGCGATCCGTGCAGCGCAGCTCGGGATGAAGGTCGCCGTGGTGGAGAAGAACGCCACGCTTGGCGGCACCTGCCTCAATGTCGGCTGCATGCCGTCGAAGGCGCTGCTGCACGCCTCGGAAATGTTCGAGGAGGCCGGGCACTCCTTTGCGAAAATGGGCGTCGGCGTGTCGGCGCCAAAACTCGATCTGCCCGCGATGATGAATTTCAAGCAGCAGGGCATCGATGGCAACGTCAAGGGCGTCGACTTCCTGATGAAGAAGAACAAGATTGACGTGCTGAAAGGCACCGGCAAGATTCTCGGTGCCGGCAAGGTCGAGGTCAGCGGCAACGGCAAGACCGAGACGGTCGAGACCAAAAGCATCGTGATTGCCACCGGCTCCGACATCGCGCGGCTGAAGGGCATCGAGATCGACGAGAAGCGCATCGTGTCCTCGACCGGCGCGCTCTCGCTCGAGAAGGTGCCCGAAAGACTCTTGATCATCGGCGCGGGCGTGATCGGACTTGAACTGGGTTCGGTGTGGAACAGGCTCGGCGCGCAGGTCATGGTGGTGGAATTCCTCGACCGCATCCTGCCGGGCATGGATGGCGAAATCGCAAAGCAATTCCAGCGCATCCTCGAAAAGCAGGGCTTTGCCTTCAAGCTCGACGCCAAGGTCACTGGCGTCGACACCTCGGGCAAGAAGCTCATCGCAACAGTCGAGCCGGCGGCAGGCGGCACAGCGGAGAAGCTGGAAACCGATGTGGTCCTCGTCTGTATCGGCCGCGTGCCCTACACTGAGGGTCTCGGTCTAAAGGAAGCCGGCGTCGCGCTCGACAATCGTGGCCGCGTTGAAATCGACGCGCATTTCTCGACCAGCGTGAAAGGAGTCTATGCGATCGGCGACGTTGTCGCTGGCCCAATGCTCGCGCACAAGGCGGAGGACGAAGGCGTGGCCGTTGCGGAAATCATCGCCGGGCAAGCCGGGCACGTGAACTACGACGTTATCCCAGGCGTCGTGTATACCACACCGGAAGTATCGTCGGTCGGCAAAACCGAGGAAGAGCTGAAGCAGGCGGGCGTCGGTTATACGTCAGGCAAATTCCCCTTCACCGCCAACGGCCGTTCCAAGGTCAATCAGACCACGGAAGGATTCGTGAAAGTTCTCGCAGATGCGAAGACGGATCGGGTACTTGGCGTGCACATCATCGGCCGCGAAGCCGGCGAGATGATCCATGAAGCCGCTGTATTGATGGAGTTCGGAGGTTCCGCCGAAGATCTGGCACGCACCTGCCACGCCCATCCAACTCGTTCAGAGGCGATCAAGGAAGCCGCGCTTGCGGTGGGCAAGCGTGCCATCCATATGTGATCGACATCCGGCGCGTGCCGGGCAAAGATGATACCCATGCTGCGCCGCCTGCTTCAGCCGTTCTGGATTCTGCTCGCGATCATCTTTTTGATCGAAGCGTGGCTGTGGGATCATCTCGAGCCGATTGTGGCGCGTGTCGTGGCGATGATTCCGCTGCGCGCGTTCAAGCAATGGCTAGCCGATCGCGTCGATGCGTTGTCGCCGGCGACGACGCTGATCGTGTTTGCCGTGCCTGTCATTCCGCTGTTTCCGTTGAAGCTGATCGGGCTGTGGCTGTTGACGCACGAATATTGGCTCAGCGCCATCTCCACCATCGTCTTCGCGAAATTTTTGGGCGTCGGCGTAACTGCTTTCGTCTTCGACGTAACGCGGCCAAAACTGCTGGAGATGCGCTGGTTCGAAGCGCTGTATAAATTCATCATGGCGCTGCGCGCCAAGGCCGCCGCGCTGGTCGATCCGTTCAAGCGGCGGATCGTCGAAATTTTGCGCGGCGACGGCGATGGCTGGTCGTCCCGGATGCTGCGGCTGATCGCACGCTTCCGCAAGAGTGTGCACGAAGCGCGGTAATTACTCGCCGATACTCGTCACGAGCTCAGTCTTACCTCTCCCAAAATGAGAGAGGTCGGTCGAGCCCCGCTTAGGGCGGCATCAATGCAGATGCAGGAGATGCGGCGAGAGAATGCCGAGCGCGGTCATGGCGATGCCAGCCAGCGCCAGCACGCCTGAGATCCAGGCCAGCACGATCATGCCGGTGATGATGGTTGCCGACGCCAGCACGATGCCGATCTGGAAGGCGGCGGAGGCAAGCTCGAAGTGATGATATTTCGCCGTTGCCTCGTCGCGCTCGTGCTCGGCATGCTTGGCGCGCTCGGAAAGCTGCTCTGATCCTTCGCCGGTCTCCGGCTCCGAGCGGTAGCGCGCCGCGGTCTTCTGCCAGTCCTCGATCTGCTTTTGCAGCGCTGCCCTGGTGGCATCCTCGCTGGCGGCGGCGAGACTTATTTTGGCCTGATCAGCGGCGGTCTGCACCGTGGTGCGGCGGATGCTCTTGGCCTGGAAGAACGCCCACAGATTGGAGGCTTCGACATTCTTGCTGATCGATTCCGTCTGCGCGCCCTTGCCCAGCGTCTCCGACAGCGCCAGAAACAATGCGATCACGGCGATCAGCAACGCGATCTTTTTGTTGGAGCCGGAAGCATGTTCGGCGTGCTCCGCATGCTCCATGCTTTCGTGTGCGCTCATGATTCTCTCCCCGGATAAGGTCGTGTCCACGATTGCCGAACGGCATCACTTACGCAAGTGGCAAGCGGATATGACGATGGCGTGTCAGGCGGGCAATAGCGTTTTCGAGCGAAGTGAATGGCGGTTCGCGTGGAAGAAAACGCGTCAAAACAAAAGCTTCACCCGCGCGGATGCGCGGTGCGGTAAACTTCCAGGAGCCGCTCGCTGTCGATGCCAGTGTAGATCTGGGTTGTCGAGAGTGAAGCGTGGCCGAGCAATTCCTGGATCGCACGCAGATCGCCGCCGCGGCTGAGCAGATGGGTCGCGAACGAATGCCGCAACGCATGCGGCGTCGCGCTGTCGGGAAGACCGAGCGCGCCGCGCAGCCGCTCCATCGTGAGTTGAATGATTCGCGGGCTGAGCGGACCGCCGCGCGCGCCGACGAACATCGGGCCCGCGGGCGGCAGCGGATGCGGACAGATCGCTGCATAATCCGCAATCAACACCAGCACGTTTTGCAGCACCGGCACCATGCGGGTCTTGTTGCCCTTGCCGGTCACGATCAGCACGTCGCCTTCGCCGGGTGTTGGCACATCGCGGCGTTTCAGGCCCAGCGCCTCGGAGATGCGCAGGCCCGAGCCGTACAACAGCGCCATCACTGCGGCGTCGCGCGCCAAAATCCATTGCTCACGGGTTTCGCCCGCACGCTCATCGGCATCGGCAAAACGCTTGGCCGCAGCCATCTGGATTGGCTTCGGCAGGCTCTTTGCGACTTTGGGCGCCCGGATCGCCGAGAGTGCGCCGACCTTGCCTTTGCCCTCACGCTCGAGGAAACGACCGAACGAACGCAGGCCCGCCAGCGCCCGCATCAGCGAGCGCCCTGCAATATGGTCGGCGCGCCGCATCGCCATAAAAGCCCTGATATCGCTCGCCTCGAGCGCGGCAAACGCCTGCAGCGTCACTTGCGTGCCCCAATGCTCGCTGAGAAAGCCGAGGCACTGGCGGACGTCGCGAGCGTATGCCTCCAGCGTCTTGGGCGACAGCCGCCGCTCGGCGCGCAAATGCGCCAGCCAGCGCGTCATCTCCAGCGCGGTTGTGGCGTCGGCGCAATCGAGTTCGATCGGTTGAACGGCGGGAAGCGGTTTGGCCATGAGCTGACTGGACGCAATGATTCCAGCCATTATATCGCATCTCTTTCGTTTACCGTTCGCTAACTTGCGCGGCCGGCGCTAGCCTCATCCTTCCACCTCAGGCCTGATTCCCGGAATGGACTACACCACACCCACCCACGCTCCATCTGCAGTAACGACCGGCGAGGTCGATGTGCTGGTGCCGGTTGCGCTCAATCAGACCTATTCCTACCGGGTGCCGCGCGGCATGGTGCTATCGCCCGGCGACGTCGTCTGCGTGCCGCTCGGCCCGCGCGAGGTGGTGGCAGTCGTGTGGGCGGAAAACGCCAGGCCCGATCCGCGGCTGCATAACCGCCTCAAGGACGTCAGTGAAAAGCTCGATGTTCCGCCTTTGAAAGAGGAACTGCGCAGCCTCGTCGACTGGGTCGCCAATTACACGCTCTCCGCCCGCGGCATGGTGCTGCGCATGTGCCTGCGGATGGGCGAACATCTCGGACCCGAGCGGATGCGCATGGGCGTGCGGCTGGTCGGGGAGCCGCCGCGGCGGATGACGCCGGCGCGGCGGCGGCTGATCGAAGTGGTGTCGGACGGATTGCTGCACGGCAAGTCCGAAACCGCGAAGGAAGCCGGCGTCAGCGTCGGCGTGATAGACGGCCTGGTCGACGAAGGTACGCTGGCGATCGAGGCGATGCCGCCTCCACCGGCGCCGCCTGCGCCGGATCCGTCCTACGCCCGGCCTGAATTTTCGCGACAACAGCGGACCGCGGTAGATGCCATGCGGGCGTTAGCGGCCAGCGGCAGCTTTCATGTGGCGCTGCTCGACGGCGTCACCGGGTCGGGCAAGACCGAAGTGTATTTCGAGGCCATCGCCGAAAATATTCGTCGCGGCAGGCAGTCGCTGATCCTGATGCCGGAGATCGCGTTGACCGGGCAGTTCCTCGATCGATTCGCACGGCGATTCGGCGTGCGCCCGCTGGAATGGCATTCCGAACTGACTCCTCGCACCCGCGCCCGCAATTGGGCGGCGATCTCGGGCGGCCAGGCGTCGGTCGTGGTCGGCGCGCGCTCCGCGCTGTTCCTGCCCTATGGCGATCTCGGTTTGATCATTGTCGATGAAGAGCACGACCAGGCCTACAAACAGGACGACGGCGCGCATTATCATGCCCGCGACATGGCGGTGGTGCGCGCGCATATCGCGAAGATTCCGATCGTGCTGGCGTCCGCGACGCCGTCGATCGAGAGCGAGGTCAATGCGCGCAAGGGCCGCTACCAGCGCATCGGGTTGCCGTCGCGCTTCGGCGGCCAGCACATGCCGCATATCGAGGCGATCGATCTGCGCCGCGCACCGCCGCCGCGCGGCCGCTTCATCTCGCCGGTTCTCGCCGAGCAGATTCAGTTCGCGGTGGAACGGCGTGAGCAGGCGTTATTGTTCCTCAATCGCCGTGGCTACGCGCCCTTGACGCTGTGTCGGGCTTGCGGTCATCGCTTCGCCTGCACCATCTGCGACGCCTGGCTGGTCGATCACCGGTTTCGCCAGCGCCTAGTTTGCCACCATTGCGGCTTCTCAATGCCGCGGCCGCATGCCTGTCCGAACTGCGCGGCGGAGGAATCGCTGGTCGCGGTTGGTCCGGGCGTGGAGCGGTTGCAGGAAGAAGCCGCCAGTATTTTCCCCGATGCGCGCACCATGGTGCTGTCGAGCGACCTGATTACCTCGATCGAGACCATGCGCAGCGAGCTGAACGAGATCGCGGAGGGACGGGTCGACATCATCATCGGCACCCAGCTGGTGGCCAAGGGGCATAATTTTCCGCGGCTCAATCTCGTCGGCGTCGTCGATGCCGATCTGGGCCTCGGCAATGGCGATCCGCGCGCTGCCGAGCGGACCTTTCAATTGCTCAACCAGGTGATCGGCCGCGCCGGGCGCGATCAGGGTCGCGGCGTCGGTTATCTGCAGACCCATCAGCCCGAGCATCCCGTGATGAAGGCCCTGGTCGCCGACGATCGCGAGGCGTTTTACGCCGGCGAAATCGATGCGCGGGAGCGCGCCGGCTATCCGCCGTTCGGTCGGCTCGCCAGCCTGATCATCTCCGCGGGGGATCGCCCAACCGCGGAAAGCTTTGCGCGCAGGTTGGCTGCCGTGGCGCCGATCGACCAGCGCATCCAGGTGTTGGGTCCCGCCGAAGCGCCGCTTGCCGTCATCAAAGGCCGCTATCGTTTCCGGCTGCTGGTGAAGTCGCTGCGCAACGTCGATTTGTCGGAATACCTGCGCGAATGGCTCGCAGTCGGTCCCAAGACCAAGGGCAACCTAAAATTAGAAGTCGATGTCGATCCGCAGAGCTTTCTCTGAAATGACCAACAGGAGCAACAAAAAGGCCTGCCGTCATTCGCGACGGCAGGCCTTCCTCGGCGCGCGAAAAATTCCGCGACCGTTACGCGACGCAACGCTTACCGAAAGATGGGATCGGAAACGGCGTGCGAGACGCCTTAGGAGACGACCTCGGCGGTGACATGGCCGACACCGGCGCTGGTCAGGCCGATCGCGCGGGCGGCGCCCGTGGACAGGTCGAGCACGCGGCCACGGATGAACGGGCCACGATCATTGACGGTAACGACGACGCTGCGGCCGCCATGGGTCACGCGCAGCTTGGTGCCGAACGGCAGGGAGCGATGAGCCGCCGTCAGGGCGTTCTGGTTGAAATGCTGACCGGAGGCGGTCTTGCTGCCGGATTCGTTGCCGTAAAACGAGGCGACGCCGGAGAAGCTGTGCCCACCCGAGGACGGGGCGATTGCCGCATTCGCGTTACGCCAGGAAGCGCCTTCAGTCGCGGTGCGGGCTTGGTGGTGATGATGGTGATGGCGGTGCTGGTGATGCCTGGATTTAGCCGAAGCTTCGGTGATGCCCCCACCGGCCAGGAAAGTTGCGGCGACAATAGCAAGCGCCGTGCGCGACTGGGTTCGATTTCCCAGTACCGACTTTTTGGAATGCAGCATACAAATAGTCCCTCAGACAGTATTGCCACACATGTGGCAAATGGAACCCCCGTCCCGTTGCGTGGTTGCCGTTTGGTTCCGCAATGCGGCATGAATTGGGCAGTAAATCCGATTTGTCTCCGGCTGAAATATCTTGTTACCGGTGGACGGTAATCGTGATATGTTTTTAAATATTTCAGTTTGACGATCGTTCAACTTG
>JBJMTR010000473.1:0-3349 GCA_045811565.1 Bradyrhizobium sp. | reverse complement strand
TTTGCCGGCATGAAGCAGCGCTTGCAGTCCAAAGGGATGGCGTTCGACTCGCGGCAGGTCCCGGGCGGTGATCTCTGGCAGATCTTCGTCAATGACCCCAACGGCGTGATGATCGAATTGAATTACGAGGCCGCCAAGGAGCAGGGCGGATCGGGCGCCCGCCGAGCGCCTGGATGACGTTGGACGGAGGTAGCCTTTTGAGCTGCTAGGCTCTATGGGTCGCATCCGTACTGAGTTTAGGAGATGCTCCGTGAGCGTAACGCAGCAAGAGGTTCTCGATGCCCTGGCCAAGGTGACGTCGCCGGGCGGCGTCGCCTTGACCAACGCCAATGTGCTGTCGCCGATCGCGGTCACCGACGGCAAGGTGTTCTTCTCGATCAATGTCGATGCCGCAGAGGCGCGCGCGTGGGAAAGCGTGCGCTCGCAGGCCGAAGCCGCCGTGCGCGCAATTTCCGGTGTCACCGTCGCCATGATCGCGCTCACCGCCGAGCGCAAGCCCGGCGCTGCAGCGCCGCCAACGCCTCATCGTCACGGCGGAGGTGTCGCGCCGGTCGCCTCGCATCGGCCGCCGCAGGGTGGGCCGTCCCCGATGTCGAAACAGGCGGAAATTCCGGGCATCGCCGCGGTGATCGCTGTGGCATCGGGTAAGGGCGGCGTCGGCAAATCGACCACGGCGCTTAATCTGGCGCTCGGCCTGCGCGATCTCGGTCTGCGCGTCGGCTTGCTCGACGCCGACATCTACGGACCATCGGTGCCGCGCCTGACCGGCATTCGCAGGAAGCCGGAGCTCAACCAGGACAAGAAGATGATCCCGTTGCAGCGTTTCGGCCTTGCCATCATGTCGATCGGTTTTCTGGTCGAGGAAGAAACCGCCATGATCTGGCGCGGGCCGATGGTGATGTCGGCGATCACCCAGATGTTGCGGGATGTGGCGTGGGGCACGCTCGATATCCTCGTGGTCGACATGCCGCCCGGCACCGGCGACGCGCAGCTCACGCTGGCGCAGAATGTGCCGCTTAAAGGGGCCATCATCATCTCGACCCCGCAGGACCTTTCGCTGATCGATGCGCGGCGCGGATTGGCGATGTTCAAGAAGGTCAACGTGCCGGTGCTCGGCATCGTCGAGAACATGAGCTATTTCCAGTGCCCGCATTGCGGCACGCGATCGGACATTTTCGGCCATGGCGGAGCGCGGCATGAGGCGGAGCGGCTGGGTGTGCCGTTCCTGGGCGAAATCCCGCTGCATATGTCGATCCGTACCACCTCGGATTCGGGCAATCCGGTTGTTGACAGCGAGCCGGATGGGCCACACGCGGCGATCTACCGTGCAATTGGTGCCAAGGTCCGCGAGCAGCTCCAGGGTGTGATCGCAGCAGCTTAAAGGGGTTTACTGAAGCGCTTTTCGCGCGAAAGCCTGCCGCGGACTTGATCCGGGCAGCATACAAGGCACCAACTGCCTTAATCGGCAAATGCGCAGATTCGGTGAGAAAGCGATGGCTATTTGCCGCAATAGCGCGCACGGTCAGCCATGGTCGAAAATGTGTCTCTCTTCACGCACAGAAGCGCTGGTCAATCGATATGACCACGCGCTCTCGCCGGGAAACGGTTCATTTCAAGCATCCCTTCGTAATCAAGGGCGTCGATCGACTGCTGCCGCCCGGCGCCTATGAGGTGATAACCGACGAGGAAATGATCGAAGGTCTTTCATTTCCGAGCTTCCGCCGCGTCGCCACCATGATCATGGTTCCCGGTGCAGCGCCGCGGCGTTCCTCGGTGGAAATGATTTCCATCAGTTCGGTCGATCTGTCGGACGCGCAGCGCAAAGACGCGAGCGCAGCTCATGGATGAAATCCCGATCGATCTCGACAAGCATCGCGGCATGGCCGCGCAAAAGGCAACCGATATCCGTCGCGTGCTTGCCGACGTCGAGGCCAACGCAAAACTGCTGCGGGACCGCCAAGGCGATGTCGAGCTCCAACTCCTTGCCGTGCCGGCTTCGTCGTGGCCCGAAGCCGTCGCAAAGGCGCGTTACGTTCTGAATCTGTATGCGGCGGGTCTCGCGCCGACCGATACGCATCACCGGGACCTCGTAACGGCGGTGCTTGCGGACCTTACCCGGCTCGCCGGCGAGAGCTGAGCGAGACGAGCCCCGGCCCAAACAATTGAAAGCTTCATCCCGCGCGTTCGATGCAAAATCGAGCGACCCAATTGAAAGCACCCGATGCAAAATCTCTCGCCCCGTCACGTCAACATTGAAGAGTCGCTTCGCCTCGGTGTGGTGTCAGGTTGGTATTCCACGAAGGTCAGCGGAACATTCGTATCGGGTCCGCATGATTCCGAAGCCGACTGCCTGCGCAGGATCGCTGAGATCAATCCTCCGCAGGCCAAGAAGAAATGACCGTCCTGGGAGCTTGCAGTACCGCCGCTCCATCAGCCGGGAGGCAGATCAAATGACGCTCGCGCGCGGCAGTATCAGAGGTTATGAATTCAATCGTATGGTGGTCCTGTTTTCGATGATGGACGGCGCCAAGGAAATACCGTGCGCCGTCAGCGCTTCGGCGATGGACGATATAGAACACGTCGCGCGGACGGCGCCGGACCAGCGCGAACAACAATTCCTGCGATTGCGTGATCGGATCGAAGAATGCGCATCGCGGAAATTCCTCGCCCAGGAGTTCGAGGGCAATCCTCCCGGCATCATTCTGCGCGGCATCGATTTTCGTAAATAGCTTCCGGACAGGCCGCTATTCGAAAGGTTTGACGCGCTCCTGCTCAACCAAACAGGCCCGTCGACTCGCGCGACCCGCTGGTCCGGCGGGAACCGTGTGAGCGCGACGCTTACGTCCTCAGGCAAGGCAACAGGTGGAAATATGATAATCACGCGAATGTTGATGGCCGGCTTGATCGTTCTGGCTAGCTCACCGGTTTCTGCAACCACCGAGCTATGCCGCTCTATCGGGCCAGACAAGGAGCGTTTGGCTTGCTTTGACCGAGAGGCTTCTCCGGTTCAGGCAAACAAGCGCCAACCCAAGGCAACGAAAGAAACGGCGGGATCGACATTTGCCGATCCCGTGGAGTCGTTGAAAGCCGAAAACGACAAGGTTACCGCGCGCCTAAAGGGGATATGTCGCGGATGTTGAGCCGCTTGGCGAATGCGATCGGAAAGCAGGAGTACCCACGCTCAATCACTGAGAATACGAAAGCTGATCTTCCGTAACTACTCGCTCAATATTGTCCGATTTGCTCTTGATGCGGTATCTAAGACGTCCATCTGCCTCAATAGGCATACGTTGAACGATGGTGTAAATCATTGGTGGATCAGTTGCGGCGCGACCTTGTGGACCTTGAG
>JBJMTR010000472.1:0-10899 GCA_045811565.1 Bradyrhizobium sp. | reverse complement strand
TCTGCAGAAGCCGCGCCACAGCGAAATCCAGGAGCTCGGCGATGGCCGCGGCGGCGGCATCCACATGCGCGAGCGCGATTGATCGCTGCAGCGGCTCCAGCAGAAGGTCTGGGAAGAAGGCCCCTCGCCGGTTCTTAGCGCCGCCGCCCGCGCCAAGATCGGCGCCACCTGCGCCAAGGCGATGCAGGACATGAAATATCTCGGCGTCGGCACCATCGAATTCCTGTACGAGGACGGCGAGTTCTATTTTATCGAGATGAACACCCGTATCCAGGTCGAGCATCCCGTCACCGAGATGATCACCGATATCGACCTCGTCCTGGAGCAGATCCGCATCGCCGCCGGCGGCGATCTGCCGGCCAAGCAGGAAGAGGTGGCAATCATCGGCCACGCCATCGAATGCCGCATCAATGCGGAAAATCCGCAGACTTTCCGCCCCTCTCCCGGACGGATCTCGCAATTTCATCCGCCCGGCGGGCTCGGAGTGCGGATCGACTCGGCGGTCTATCAGGGCTACATCATCCCGCCCTATTACGACTCTCTCGTCGGCAAGCTGATCGTCCACGGCAAGACCCGTGGTGAATGCCTGATGCGGCTGCGCCGGGCGCTGGACGAGATGGTGGTCGATGGCATCGAGACCACGCTCCCGTTGTTTCGGGCCCTGGTCCGGGAGCCCGGCATCATCGACGGCGACTATCACATCCACTGGCTCGAGCAGTACCTCGCCGGCGAGCCGCCCGCCTGAAGCTCGCGAAAGTAGTTCCGGTCATTTTGGAACCAACGGCACTGAATGGGCGTTTGTTTGTGCTTGTTCCGAGGACGTTCCCATTTTCCGGGGCTGCTTGAATTCCATTGGTTATGACGCGAGACGATAGTGACGCCTGACGCCATGCGCCGGCGCGCGATTGGGCAGATCCTGCTGCTTGCGGCGGGCCTCGTGGTGCTGACGGCGATCAGTGCCGGTTCGGTCCACCTGGTGAACAAGGCGCGCGAGGATGCGCGCTCGGTCGTGCACACCGTCGAGATCGAAAACCAGGTCTTCCTCGCCCAACTCAAGTTGCGGCACGCGGAAAGCGCGCAGCGTGGCTATCTTTCAACTCTACGGCCGGATTTTCAGACCGATTTCGAGGAGGCGGTGTCGCAGCTTACGCCGGTGCTGACCCGGCTGAGCCGTCTCATCAGCGACAGTCCGGTTCAAAGGCGCCTCGTCGACGAGATGGTGCCGCTCATCAACCAGCGAGTCGACGAATTCCGCCACACCATCGAACTTGCGCGCACGCAGCGCATGGATGACGCCACCCGGATCGTACGCGAGGGCATTGGGCACGATGCCATGAAGCAAATCGACGATCTCGCCCGCCGGATGCGCGAGGAAGAAGACCGGCTGTTCATCGAGCGCACCACCAATGCCGACCGCAGTCAGACCCTGGCGGCATCGATAACCGGCATCGGTTCGGGCCTGGTCGTCGTGCTGGCCGGCATCGCGATCTTCCTGGTGCAGCGCTCATCGCGCGCGCGCGACAGCGCGGAAGCGCAGCTGCGCGACAATAATCTCACCCTCGAGGCCACGATCGACGAGCGCACCGCCGATCTTCGCGAAGCCAACGACGAAATCCAGCGGTTCGCTTATATCGTCAGCCATGATTTGCGCTCGCCGCTGGTGAACATCATGGGCTTCACCAGCGAGCTCGAGGAGTTGCGCGGCGATATCTTCAAGCGCATCGCGGTCTTCTCTCGCCCCGAGTCATCGGCGCCGCCGATACCCGACAATGCGACCGATTCCGCCGAACCGGTTCTCGAAGCCACCGACAAGCAGCTCTCCGAAGATTTTGCCGAAGCGCTCGGATTCATCAAATCCTCGATTGCCAAGATGGACCGGCTGATTTCGGCCATCCTCAATCTCACCCGCGAGGGGCGGCGCGAATTCAGCCCGGAGCGGATCGACGGCCGCGAACTGATCGAGGGTATTGTCGCAACGGTTGCGCACCAGGCCGCAGAGGCGAATGCCCAAATCCGCATCGAGCCGTTGCCGAACATCGTCAGCGACCGCCTGGCATTGGAGCAGATTTTCTCCAATTTAATCGACAATGCGCTCAAATATCTCAAGACCGGTGTCCCCGGCGAAATCTCGATCCGCGGCCGCACCAAGCTTGGTTTTGCGATTTTCGAGGTATCGGATAACGGCCGCGGCATCGATTCCAAAGACCATCAGCGAATTTTTGAGCTGTTCCGACGTGCGGGAACCCAGGACAAACCCGGACAGGGCATAGGCCTTGCGCATGTGCGCGCGTTGGTGCGCCGGCTCGGCGGAACGATGTCGGTCGCCTCGGAACTTCACAATGGCAGCACATTCACGATAACACTACCAATCAACTGGCCAGCCCATAATCGGAATGTGGATAGATGAATATACCAGTCACCATCATCATGATCGAGGACGATGAGGGCCATGCGCGGCTGATTGAACGGAATATCCGCCGTTCCGGTGTCAACAACGAGATCGTGTCGTTCAGCAACGGTACAGCTGCTGCGGACTACCTGTTCGGCAAGGATGGAACCGGCAGCGAACGCAAGGGCGAAGCGCTGCTCGTCCTGCTCGACCTCAATCTGCCTGATATGACCGGCATCGATATTTTAAGGCGGGTGAAGGAAAGCCAATATCTCAAATCGACGCCGGTGGTGGTGCTGACCACCACCGACGATTCCCAGGAAATCAAGCGCTGCTACGAACTCGGCTGCAACGTCTACATCACCAAGCCGGTGAACTACGAGAGTTTCGCCAACGCCATTCGCCAGCTCGGCCTGTTCTTCTCCGTCATTCAGGTACCCCCTGCCGCCACATGAGCAACCCGACGCCGACACTGTTGTATATTGACGACGACGACGCGCTCGCGCGCCTTGTCGACAGGGGCCTGACGCGGCTCGGCCTCACGGTCGTGCACGCAGCCGGTGGACAGCAGGGACTAGACCGCCTCGCACAAGGTGGCATCGATGTCGTCGCGCTCGATCAATACATGCCCGGTCTCGACGGTTTGGAGACTCTCGAGCAGATCCTGAAGATTCCGGATGCGCCGCCGGTCGTGTTCGTCACGGCCTCGCAGGATTCCGCGATCGCCGTCACCGCGTTGAAAGCGGGCGCCGCCGACTATCTGGTCAAGGATATCAACGGCGATTTCATCCCCCTGCTGCAGGTCGCCGTCAACGGTGCGCTGCGCCAGGCGCAGATCCAAAAAGCCCGCGATGAAGCGGAAGCCGAAGTCCACGCCTCGCGCGATCGTTTTGCGGCGCTTGCGGCCGAACGCGAAGTGCTGTTGCGCGAGGTCAACCATCGCGTCGGCAACAGTCTGCAGATCATCGCGTCGCTGTTGCACCTGCAGGCCAATTCCAGCACACAGGAAGACGTCAAGGCGGCACTTACCAATGCGATGGGCCGCGTCGCCGCGGTCGCACAGGTTCATCGCAGGCTTTACACTTCGCACGACCTGAAGAGCGTATTGCTCAATCAATATCTCGAGGCGCTGCTGGAAGATCTCAGGAGATCGGCCGAGGGCAACAAGATGTCACGGCTGACGCTGAGGGCCGAACCGATCGAGATCGATCCGGACCGCGCGGTCGCGATCGGCATCATCGTCAATGAGCTCGTGATGAACGCGGTCAAATATGCCTATCCCGATGGCGCCGGGCCGATTGACGTCGAAGTCAAGACGCAAGGAGACGATTTCCTGCTGACGATTTCCGACGACGGCGTCGGCCTCAACGTCAAGGCCGATCCGCGCTCCACCGGCATGGGCCAGCGCATCGTCTCGGCGATGGCGTCCAAGCTCGAGGCCAGCGTCGAGCGCGATTCCAATCACGCGGGCACAAGAATTGTGGTGCGGTTTTCCCGTGTCGGCACGATCGTAGTGAAGTCCGCCAACGCCGCCGCGAGCTAGCGCCTGATCCGGAAAAGTGGGTACCGGTTTTCCCTCGCGACAAACGCAACGGCGCTTGCGCGGAGATCATGCTCAAAAAAGATAGAGGGCGATGACGATTGGAAGAAAAACATCCCGCTCTAGACTACCCGCAGCCACGGCAGCACGATCACGAGGAGCCCGGCAAAGTAGACCGCCCCGAAGATCAGGCCGAACTTCCAGAAATCACCTTTGCCGATGTAACCGCTGCCGAAATACATCGGCGCTGGTCCGGTCGCGTAGGGCGATATCACCCCCATCAGACCTAACGAATAGACGCAAAGCAGCGTCAGCGTCGGCACCGAGAGGCCGGGAATGCTGGTGCCGACAGCAAGCACCACCGGCAACACCGCCGCCGCATGCGAGGTGATGCTGGAGAAGAAATAGTGAACCCAGAAGAAGAACGAAACCAGCAGGATCATCCCCACCATCGGCGTCACGCTCGCAAGCGGTTTTGCGTATCCCTCCGCTACCCATTTGATGAATCCGATCTCGTTCAGGCCGGATGACAGAGTGAGCAGCGAGGTGAAATAGAAGAACACTTCCCACGCGCTCTTTTCACTGATGATGTCGTCGAACTCGATCACGCTGGTCACCAGCATCAGCGAGATCACGACAAACACCACCGTGGTCGCGTTGATGAAATTGCTCCCCAGAAATGGAAGGCTGATGTTCGGATTGGAGCCGAAGATCCAGAAAAACATCGCCAGCAGCACCAGCGCCGCCATGATCCATTCGCTGCGCGACGGCGGTCCCATGGCCTTGAGCTCGCCGGAACTCCACGCCACGATCTCCGGGCTTTCCTTCACCTCGGGCCGGCAAACCAGGTAGCTGAGCAGCGGGACCACGAGCAGCAGGAGAATCCCGAGCGGCGCGAACCCGATGAACCATTGCGACCAGCTGACCTCGACATTGGCGATCTTCTTGGCAATGCTGAGTGCAGCCGCATTCGGCGCCAGCGCGGTCAGGAACAGCGAGCTTGTGACCGCGGTCGTCGCAAACGCCGTCCACATCACGTAGGTGCCGATCTTGCCGGCGGTCGGCCCGGGTTCGGAGCCATAGATCCGCGGAATGTTGCTGACAATCGGATAAATGGTGCCGCCGCTGCGCGCGGTGTTCGACGGCGTCGCCGGCGCCAGCACGAGATCCGAGAACGCAACGGCATAACCAAGGCCGATGGTGCGGCGGCCGAGGCCGCGTACCAGCATCAAGGCGAGCCGACGGCCAAGACCGCTCTTGCGGTATCCGATCGAGAACACGAAGGCGCCGACGATCAGCCACACCGTGCTTTCGGAGAAGCCGCCCAGCATCCAGCGCAGCGCCTTGTTGGGATCGGGTTCGACATAACCCGTGACGCCGGCAACGGTCAGGCCGATCAGGCCGACCGCGCCCACCGGCATCGATTCCAGGATCAGGCCGGCGATGACAGCGGCGAAGATCGCAAAATAGTGCCATTGGTTGACGTTCAGGCCCGCCGGAACCGGGATCAGATAGATCACAAGCCAGACGCCCAGCGGCGCAACGGTTTTCCAGGTGATTTTCAAGAAGTCCCCCTTGTTGCATCCCACCGGCCGGTCGCGCGATCCGTCACTCCGGATGGCTACCGTTTTCTTGGCAACGTAGCATAGTGTCGCAGTTCCCCACGAGGTTCTTGTGGGGTGACCGCGTGCTTTGTGGACAAGCCACCGGCCTCACCCCAGCAACACCGGCGAGCATCAAGCCATCGCACGGTCCGTCTCAGCCTGCTATTCTCGACACATGACATCGCGCGATTCCGCTTCTTCCGAAATCACGCCCGAAGTACTGCTGCGGGCCTATGCCTGCGGCATCTTTCCGATGGCCGAGAGCGCTGACGATCCGACGCTGTTCTGGGTCGAGCCGGAACTGCGTGGCGTTATCCCGCTCAATGGCTTTCGCATCGCCTCGCGGCTCGCACGCACGGTGCGATCCGACGCCTTCACCGTCACGATCGATACGGCGTTCAAGGCCGTGATCGCCGGCTGCGCCGCGCCACAGGAGGGCCGCGACGACACCTGGATCAACAAGCGCATTCGCGACCTCTATGTCGGGCTGCACGAGCTCGGACACTGCCACAGCGTCGAGGTGTGGCAGAGTGACGACCTGGTCGGCGGATTATACGGGGTCAGCCTGGGCCGCGCCTTTTTCGGCGAGAGCATGTTTCATCGCGCCCGGGATGCCTCGAAGGTGGCGCTGGTGCATCTGGTGGCGCGGCTGATCGTCGGCGGCTTTGAATTGCTCGACACGCAGTATGTAACGGAGCATTTGCGCAGCTTCGGCGCGGTCGAGATTTCGCGACGCCGCTACCGCACCCTCCTCGACAAGGCGATCATCGGCGAGCCGGCGGACTTTTTGAAATTGCCGGCCACGCAATCCGTCTGCGGCGCCGATGCCCTCGCGATTATCGCAGAGCGCGGCTAGCGCGTTTTCGAGCGAAGTGGGCGCCGGTTCGCATGAAGAAAACGCGTCAAAAGAGCACCTAGTTGCCGAAAATTCCAAACAGACCGCCGGGCCGCTGTTGCGGCGGAGGTGGAGGCGGCGTTTGCTGCTGCGGCTGCTGCTGGAATTGCGGCTGCGGCAGCGGACGCGGCGCCGCCTGCTTCTGAGGCGGCGAACGCTTCTGCGCCGGCGGCGGCGGGGCTGCCGACTTCGACGGGTCGGGCGCCGCGTTGACGATGGTCTGGTCAGGTCCTTTGCAGTCGGTCAGCCAGATATCGTAAATCGGATGCTCGACGCCATGCAGGCCCGGACTTGCGGCAAACATCCAGCCGGAAAAAATCCGCTTAACCTCGCCCTGCAGCGTGATCTCGTCGACTTCAACAAAGGCGTCGGTGTTGGCGGCTTCGGTGGAAGGTCGCGTGTAGCAAGCGTCGGTCTTAACCCGCAGTGCGCCGAACTGAACGGTCTCGCCGATTTCCTCGTCGAAATTGATGATGCGGCCGGTGATCTTGTCGAGCCCGGAGAAGCTTGCCTTCTTGTTGGTGATCTTTGTTGACGGCGGCTCGCTGACCACTTCATCGCCGGGCTGGAGGGTGGCCGGCGCTTGCGGCACGCCCTTGGGCTGGCGCTGTCCCGGCGGCAATCCCGGCAGCGGATTGGCGCCCGGCGGCGCATTCGCGACGTTGGGACCGCCCGGTTGCGGCGGCTGCACCGCGACGGCCGGCGGCGCATTCTGAGGAACGACCGTGGTACCAGGCGGCGGCGCCAGCGGCTGCGACTGCACGCTGCCGGGCGCGGGGACACCCTGGCCCGGCAGCGGACGATTGGGCGTCGGCAGCAGGCGGCCGCGCGGCAGCTCCGGCACTTCTTCGTCGTCATCGGTGGGCGGCGGCTGGTTGCCGCGGGGAATGGCGCCCGGCGGGCGCGGCGCGGGATCGGAAAAAATATTGCCGATCTGCGCGCGCGCAGGCGGCGCAAGCGAGATGGTTGTGGCGGCAATCAGGGCCGCAAAGCCAGTCAGGGCAATGGTTCGAAACATCTCGCGCGGCTTCAACAGGCGAATCGGGCTCGCGACATAGTAATCTTTATTGGCCGCTTGCAGGACCACCGGTTAACACGCCGAATACGGCGGGGAAAGGGCGGTTTCTGGCCCTCCCGCCTACTGGTCAGCCCCCGCGACAAATGGAATAGTTCGCGGACAAGCCTTCGCACGGCCCCGCGCGGAAACCGGCGAAAATCCGGAATAACCGGACGAGCCAGAGGAAACCCAAGGCAATGCCCGATCGAATTCGTCTGGATGGCAAGGTCGCCGTCGTCACCGGCGCGGCCGGTGTCATCGGAACCGCGACGATGCGGCTACTCGCCGAGCGTGGCGCGCGCATTGTGGCCGTCGACCGCAAGGAGCAGGATCTCGAAATTGCCATCAAGGACCTGCCGGCCTCTGCAGAGGCGCTGGCGATTACGGCCGATGTCACGGAGGAGGACGAGGTCGCCGACTATGTCCGCGCATCGATCGACAAATTCGGCAGCATCGACGTGTTCTACAACAATGCCGGCATCGAAGGTGACATCCAGCCGATTACGGAATATCCGCTTGCGAGCTTTCGCAAGGTGCTCGACGTCAATGTGGTCGGCGTCTTCCTGGGGATGAAGCATGTACTGCCGGTGATGCTCAGGCAGAACAAGGGCAGCGTCATCAATACCGCGTCGATCGCTGGCCTGATGGGGGCGCCGCAGATCGCGGTCTACAGCGCCAGCAAGCACGCGGTGATCGGGCTCACCAAGAGCGCCTCGTGGGAGTGCAGCGGGGCCGGCGTGCGCGTCAATTGTGTCTGCCCGGGGCTGATCGAGAGCCGGATGCTCTCAACGATCATCCAGGGCCGCAATCCCGGCAACACGCCCACGCCTAATGAAAAATTGGTCGAACGAATTCCAACGCGGCGGCTGGGACAGGCGTCAGAGGTCGCCTCCATCGTCGCCTTCCTCGCCTCCGATGAAGCGAGCTATGTCTCCGGCTCCGCCTATACCGTGGACGGCGGCCGCACCGCCGCCTGACGTTTCAATCGAGCTACCAAAAGGTATTTTGCTGATGCCAGTGATCCTCGATCCCGACGCCGCCGCCGTCTACCAAGCGTTTCAGGAAGCCGGCCGCCCGCCTTATGAGACGGTGACGCCGGTGGAAGCGCGCGAACTCTATCTGAAGGGACGTTTCGTCACCAACCCGGAGCCGCCCGAGCTTTCCTCCGTCAAGCCGCTTTCGATCCCCGCGCCCCACGGGGCGATCCCTGCCCGCATTTACACGCCGAAAAGCTTGCGAAAGGCTGACGGCCTTGCGCCGTGCCTGGTGTTTTTCCATGGCGGAGGCTGGGTGATCGGCGATCTCGATTCCCACGACGTGGTCTGCCAAAAGCTGGCGCATGAAGGCGAACTGATCGTGATCTCCGTCGACTATCGCCTTGCCCCGGAGCACAAATTCCCGGCGGCTGTCGATGACGCCATCGCTGCGACAAAATGGGTGGCAAGCAACGCGCAACAGTTCAGCATCGACGCCAGGCAGTTGACGGTCGGCGGCGACAGCGCCGGCGGCAATCTCGCCGCGGTGGTGTCGATCGCCTCGCGCGACGGCGACGGACCAAAGCTCGCCGGTCAGGTACTGATCTATCCCGCCACCGATTTCAGGATGGCGCATCCCTCGCATAGCGAGCCGCAAACCAGCATCCTGTTGACGCACTCCGTCATCCGCTGGTTCAGTAATCACTATCTGAACGGCGGCGCCGACGTTCACGACTGGCGCGCATCGCCGGCGCTCGCCCGGACGCTTGCTGGATTGCCGCCGGCCTATGTGTTGACCGCGGGCGCCGATCCCTTGCGCGACGAAGGTGATGAATACGCCCGGCAATTAAAAGAAGCCGGGGTGCCGGTGACGTACAAGCACTTTCCCGGCCAATTCCACGGCTTCTTCACCATGGGCAAGCTCTTGCAGCAGGCCAATGTCGCGGCCAGCGACATCGGCGCGTGGCTGAAGGCGCTGACCTGACACGTTACAAATCGCGGCGCACAAGCTATTGAATTCTTTTCGCTGCTAAGTCGAGGCAATCGTGATCGAACCCATTCTCGTGCTGGGAATTCCCGTTGATTTCATCCTGTTCGCGCTGACGCTGCTCGGCGTGGCGCTATTCCACCACCATACACTGCCCGTCGGGCTGACGGGGCTTGCCGCCATCACGTTGTACAAGCTGGTTTTCACCGGGTTCAAATATGGCGTTGGCCTTGCTGGCCTGGGCGAGCACCTGGCGCATGAATGGGTCATACTGGCCAATTTGTTCCTGCTGCTGATGGGATTTGCGTTGCTGTCCCGGCACTTCGAAGAGAGCAGGATTCCAGATGAAATGCCGGCGCTGCTGCCCGATGACTGGAAGGGCGGTGTGGTGTTGCTGTTCCTCGTATTCGTGATCTCGAGCTTCCTCGACAATATCGCGGCAGCGCTGATCGGCGGGACCGTTGCGCGGCATGTTTTCCGGGGCAAGGTTCATATCGGCTATCTCGCCGCAATCGTCGCGGCCTCGAATGCCGGCGGCTCTGGCAGCGTGGTTGGCGACACCACGACGACTATGATGTGGATCGCCGGCGTCAGCCCGTTGAGTGTTGTCGAGGCGTATATCGCCGCTATCGTCGCGATGCTGATCTTTGCGGTGCCGGCATCGCTGCAGCAACAGCGTTTTTCTCCGATCGTAAAAAATCCTCCATCGGGATTGAAAATCCACAAGGTTCGCGTCTTCATTGTCGCGGCCATTCTCGTTGCCGCGCTCGTCGCCAACATCACCGCGAACTTGAAATTCCCCGCGCTAATGGACACCGTACCGGTTCTCGGCCTCGCCGTCTGGGCGGTCATTCTTCTGACCACACCGTTGCGACGGCCGGACTGGTCGGTGATGCCGGAAACGTTCAAGGGCACTATTTTCCTGCTCGCGCTGGTGACCGCTGCTTCCATGATGCCGGTCGACCGGCTGCCCGCCGCCGCCTGGCAAACTGCGTTCGGATTGGGTTTTGTCTCCGCCGTGTTCGATAATATTCCGCTCACGGCACTGGCGTTGAAACAGGGCGGGTACGATTGGGGCTTTCTCGCTTATGCCGTCGGCTTTGGCGGCTCGATGATCTGGTTCGGCTCCTCCGCCGGCGTCGCCTTGTCCAACATGTATCCGGAAGCGAAGTCGGTCGGACGATGGATCAGTCAAGGCTGGCCGGTCGCCGCGGCTTATGTGGTCGGATTTTTCGTCATGCTCGCCGTGATCGGCTGGCATCCCGACGTGCCGCATTAACAGGAGCGTGGCAGGGGCGGTCAAGACGCCCGTGCCGCGCGGCGCAGCGATTGCGGCGGCTGGCCGAAGGCGCGGATGAAGGCACGGCGCATCCGCTCCGGATCGCGAAAGCCGGTCACCTCCGCTACGCGCTCGATCGCTTCGCTGGAGGACTGCACGCGCTGCCGCGCCAC
>JBJMTR010000471.1:0-12500 GCA_045811565.1 Bradyrhizobium sp. | reverse complement strand
TCTGCCGACCTGCTCGGTTTATGGCGACGAGGCGATTGAACGCTTCGGACTGTGGGGCGGCGGATGGATGACGCTGGCGCGGCTGTTGCGCTGCCAGCCATGGGGCACCTCGGGCATCGATAACGTGCCGCTGACAAACCCGCCGGGGGCGCGCTGGTATTTGCCTTGGCGCTACGGGCGATGGCGCGGCGTCAACGCACCGTAAGAATTTTCATCGCACCGCTTTCAGGCCAAACGCGCATTACTGGCGTGCAGGGAACTGTGGCGACACAGCGGCATTGATTTGACGTCCCGCAGGGAGGACCAAACAAATGCGCTGGAAAATCAGCCGCCGCGGTCACGATCCCCGGCAGATCGATTTATTGGCCGCCATCGTACTCCTCGTCGTCATCAGCGGCGCTTACGTGTATTTCACCCACAGCCCCGAGACGCCGAGCAAGGCGGCATTCATCGTGCCGAGCCAAAATGTGCATTGGTAATGCGCATCGCGTGACGCGTTCGTCAGCGATAGATCCAGAAGAAGCCGCCGCGCTGCAGCTCGATCGGCGCCGGCGGTCGCGGCTTTTTGGGACGCGGTTTCGGCGGCGCGTCGGCGGCCGACGCCTCGGCGGTGCCGCTTCCGTCATCGGGCAGTTTGACCGATAAGAGCAAGTTCGATTCATGTGAGCGCCAGCGATAGCCGATGCCGAAATCCATCGGCTGCGCCCGCCGGAACAGTTCGGCATATGAGTCCTGATACCGTCCTGCGAACTCGGCGATCGGACCGGCATAACGGCCGAACGGGAAGAACCGCCATTTCCTCGAGTTGTAATACGCCAGCGGAATTCCGGAATCGTCCTGGATGATGGTGGCGCTGTTGGCGAGAAGGAAGTCGCGCACGGTGGTGAAGTTGGGCGAATGCAAGAGATACGACGCGCTCTTGATCAGACTGTTGCCGGGCGCGAGCGTCGCGCAGAACTTCAGGAAGCCGCTGGCCTTAACGCCGGAATTGGAAAGATCGGTTGAGAAATAATACAGCGTCTTTTCCACGCCATCGCTGCCGGCGAAGATGATGCGCGCGCCCCGCACCGCGTTCCTGCCGGGATTTTCATTGCCGAAATAGCTCGCGCCATTTTCATCGACCGCGACCGGCATGACCTCGCGGATGGTTTTGCCCGAGCGCGCCAAAAACACATAAAGGATCGGCAACGTGCCGCTGATCTGACCCGCGTGCAGATCGGCTCTCATCTGCTTGGTGATGAAGAATGAGAAGCTCAGGACCGAGCTCAGCGAGCGCTCGACGTTGTAAAGCGCAGCTCCAATGCCGCCGCGCGGCAATCTGGTCAGATCGGGCACCGAGCCCGGCGGCTCGAGCGCGCTCAGGACGTAGGTCGTCGCCTTGGAATAGAACGCGTCGGCGTAAAGGAAGTCCGGACCGCTGAACATATAAAACATCGTCGGCCGTGGCGCCGCCAGATTGCTGTCCGCCCATGAGCGGATTTTCGACAACTGCCGCTGCTCAAGCTGCGCAAACGCCGAATCGAAGGATCTTGCGTGATGCTGCCAGGCCGGATCCCTGGTCAGCGGCATCAGCGGCGAACCGGCGGAGGGCAGCATTCCCGCCAGAAAGCGCGCGGTGTCATCCGCCGTCACGGTGTCGGCGGCGCGTGCAGGCAAGACTGCCGCAAAGAACATAGCGGCGGCGATCGCCACGACATTGAAGGAGGAAATTCTGTAAGGCGCGGACATCGTCATTCGCGACTCAGCTTGCGGCCGCTGAGTAGCCAGCCCGCTTGCGGAAGATCGCGTAAATCAACAAGCCTGAAAGCATGATCAAGGTGCCAAGCGCCGACTGCAGCGGCCGATACGTCAAGAGATAGTACATCATGAAGCCGGTCACGAGCAGGAAAACCACCGGCGTGATCGGGTATCCCCAGGCGCGGTACGGCCGCGGCAGGTCCGGATGGGTGATGCGCAGCTTGATAACGCCGAGCACAGCAAAGAACGAACAGAACAGCAGCGCGAACTGGATGAAATCAAGGACGGCCTCAAAGCTGCGGGTGAACAGCATCAGGCTGGCGACCGTAAGCTGAAACAGGATGGCATAGGCCGGCGCACCGCTACTCGATCGTCGCGCGAACAGCCGCAGCGCAGGAATATCCTCGCCCATGGTCATCATGACACGCGGCCCGATCCACATCATCGCGCTGATCGAAGAGATCAGCCCGAAACAGATCATCGCGCCGACGATGCGTCCACCGATCTCGCCGAAAATATAGCTGCCGGAGACCCGGGCGACGTCGAGCTGGCCGGCGAGCTTGTCGATCGGCGCGGTGTGCAGGAACACCGCGTTGAGCGCGACATAGAGCACGAGCACGATCAGCGTCCCCGCCAACATCGCGCGCGGCAGGTTTTGCTCCGGCAGCCGCATCTCGCCGATGATGTAGGTCGCAGCGTTCCAGCCCGAGAATGAATACATCACGAACACCAGGCTGATCGCGAACGGCGCGCTGGCGATATGCGAGAGATCGGACGTGTCAGGCGCAAACGACACTGGCTGCGCCGTGCCGATCACAAATCCAGCGGTCAGGAACGCGACGATCAGCACCACCTTCAGGACGGTCGCGATCAGCTGAAAGGTCGAGGAATGCCTGACCCCGGTGAGTTGCACGATCGACACCAGCCACACCACGCCGACCGCCAGCAGGAGCGGCGGCGCGTCGGGGAGGATCGACCGGCCGTATTCGCCGAAAGCCATCGCCGCCAGCGCGACCGGGGCCGCGAAACCAACGGTGGCCGACACCCAGCCCGCGACAAATCCGAACGCCGGATGATAGGCGCGCCCGAGGAAATTGTATTCGCCGCTCGAGCGCGGAAACATCGCGCCGAGTTCGCCGTAGGAGAAGACGCCGCACAGTGCGACAATGCCGCCGACGGTCCATAGCAAGAGGATCGAGAAGCCGGAGGGGATGTCCTTTACCTGAAAGCCGAGGCTGGTGAAGACGCCGACGCCGACCATGTCGGCAACCACAATGGCAATCGCTACCAGGACCGAAACGGTTGCGCCGCCACCGGAAAGCGGGCCGGACCATGCCGCGCTTTCTGTTTCTGATGCCGTCATCGGACCGTACCTTCAGCGCCGCACGCCTGGACCGTCATGGTGCAGGCACGAGCCTCGCAATTCTAGCAGCGGTAACAATGGCTTAAATTGGGACACAAGACCAGTACTATCGTACCTGTCACCGCACCTGACTCACGGCGGCCAATAGTGGATTGCGAAAACATCGTGACGGTCCCACAATCGCGACACGATTGCGTGGTCTCCTGGACGCGTCCGGATGGGGACTTTTTCCGGACGCTTAACGTCACCTAAACACCAGCAGGCTCAGATGAATCGTTTGCCGGTGGGTTCGGGGCAGTCGGTGGATGGTCGGGGCAGATCCGAAATTTCAGATCTTTGATCGATGGCGCAGGATCGCCGTCGCTGCGTTCGTGCCGCTGTCGTTTGTCCTGGTTCAATGCGGCAAGGCGCCGAACGCCGGCATGCTGGCCGCGAACACCCAAGCCTCGGCCGCCGACAGTTTCGATGATCGCTTTCCTGCCCCGCAATTTAAGGATCGCTTCCCGACCGAGAAGGAAAGCTTCGTGCAGCGGCAAGCGGCCGCACCCGCACCGCAGCCCACGGCGCGAGTCGAGCCCGCGCCGGTCCGTATGGCATCGCTGACGCCGACGCTGAACCTGCCGCGCCAAACCGAGCGCGAGCAACTGACCACGCTGGTCAGCATGAAATCCTCCGCCTTCCCCTATTTCGGCAATAATCCACGCTCCGATGCGCCATTCCTCAACATCTCCAAGGGCGATCGCCGCGGCCATCGCGCCTATAACGGCCGGGTCTATTGGCAGGACGAAACCTACAATGACAGCCGCGTGCTGGTGCACGTCCCCGAGACATTCGATGTCAAAAAGCCCGGCGTCATCGTAGTGTTCTTCCACGGCAATGGCGCCACGCTGGAGCGCGATGTGCGCGACCGGCAAGTGGTGCCGCAGCAGATCTCGGATTCCGGCGTCAATGCCGTGCTGCTGGCGCCGCAGCTCGCAGTCGACGCCGCCGATTCCAGCGCCGGCAAATTCTGGCAGCCCGGCGGCTTCAAGCGCTTCATGGATGAATCGGCCGCCCACCTCGCCCGCCTCTACGGCGATCCTAAATCAGCCCAAGCCTTCGCCAATATGCCGATCGTCATCGTTGGCTATAGCGGCGGCTTCCTACCGACGGCCTGGAGCTTGGACGTCGGCGGCGCCACCAATCGCGTCCGCGGCGTATTTCTGCTGGACGCGGTCTATGGCGAATTGGACAAGTTTGCCTCCTGGATCGAGAGCAACCGCTCCGGCTTCTTTGTCTCGTCCTACACACATCACACCAAGCGACACGACGCCGAGCTGATGGCGATGCTGAGAGAGAAAGGCATTACCGTCACCGAGAACATGGACGGTCCCTTGCGGCCCGGCAGCGTCGTATTCGTGCAGACTCCCGATGGCGTAACCCATCGCGATTACGTCACCCAAGCCTGGACCGAACATCCCATCAAGGAAGTGCTGGTCAAGATGGCGGCGACGCCGGCGCTGTCGAGAATGGCAAGCGTGCGATCGCCTTCGAGCCGGTAGTCGCATCCGCTACTCCGCCCCAGCCAGGCGGGGCCTGGTCAGGATCACCGTAGTCAGCGCCAATGCGATAAACGCCATCGCGACATAGCCTGTGCCGTGCAGCCAGTCGCGCGCGTACAAGAAACCGCCGATGGCGGAGCCGACCGCCTGCCCGACATAGAGCACCGACGTATTGAGCGACACCGACGCGGACGCGAGCGCCGGCGCGGCGCTAACCAGCCGTACCTGCTGCATCGAATTGGTCGAAGCAAAGCCGAGCCCCCAGATCGCGACCGAGCCGGCCATCAGCGCATAGACGCCGGCGCTGAGTGCCCATCCGGTGACGCCGGCCAACATCAGCATCGTGAACAAGACCGAAGTGCGGTAAGCACCCCAGGAATCGACGATGCGAGTTGCGATCACAATCCCGATGAAGCCACAGATCCCATACAACGCGAACACCAGCCCGGTGGCGTCCGGACCCGCCCCGGTCAGTTTTGCAAGCAGCGGTCCCATGAAGGTGAACACAACGAACTGTCCGGACATCTGCAACGTAGTGATTGCGAGCAGTACGATGATCATGCGGTTGCGGCCGAGTTCGGCCCAGGTCTTGAGATCGACGGGCGCACCGAGCAATCCCCGGGGCAGCCGCCACATCACCAAGAGGCAACTGACGCAACCCATCAGGCCGATGCAGCCATAAACGGCGCGAAAGCCATAACGGCTGGCGATGAATGTGATCAGCGGCAGCCCGATCGCGGCCGCCAGTGACCAGCCGAGGAAGATGTAGGCAATCGTGCTGCCGCGTTTCTCGGCTGGCACGATCAAGGCACCGGTCCCCGCCGCCTGCGGCGTATAGAGCGCGCCGACCGCCAGCATCACCAGGCGGATGATCAAGAGGCTCGAGTAATCAGCCGCGAAGGCGGATGCCGCATTGGTCAGCGCTAGCACCGCGAGCGTCACCGATAGCAAGGTGCGGCGCTCGATCCGGCTGGTCAGCCACGCCGTCAGCGGCGAGCCGACGCACAGCACGATCGCGCCGAAGGTGATCAGAAGCCCTGCGGCGCGGATCGTGACGTCGAGGCCATCAGACAATTCGACAAGCATGCCCGCCGGCGCGAGCACGGAGCAGCCGGTGACGATATTTCCGAGCATCAACGCGGTGGGGCCGAAGCGGCGGGCGAAATGGAGATTTTTCATGCAATTGCATGTAAAGCACAGGCGCGACCAAGAAAATAGATAGTGCAGGCAATTTTTTCAGCGCTGTCTCGATCGAGCAGCAGCCGTGCATTCAGGGAGGGGCGATCAAGCCGATTTTCTTGATATTGCCCGGTTGCAGGCGCCGAATCCCCTGCTATACCGCTCGCTCCCGCTTACCTGCGCTCGTTCGCAGGAGTGAGCATAAGGAGACAGCTATGCCGGACAAGAACGCCCCCGCGTCAGGATTCCAATATGGCCTTGCGAATTTGAAGCCCGCGGAACCCACACAAAAGGTGGCCCTCACCTTCCCTGACGGCGCGAAGCGCGAATTTCCCAAGGACATCACCGGGCTTGAGATCGCCAGGGGCATCTCGCCCTCGCTTGCCAAGCGCACGGTTGCGATGGCGCTGGATGGCCAGCTCGCGGATCTGAACGACCCGATTTCGGACGATGCCAAGATCGAGCTGATTGCCCGCGACGATGCGCGCGCGCTGGAGCTGATCCGTCATGATTGCGCGCACGTACTCGCCGAAGCCGTGCAATCGCTGTGGCCGGGAACGCAGGTTACGATCGGACCGGTGATCGAGAACGGATTCTATTACGACTTCTTTCGCAACGAGCCGTTCACGCCCGAAGATTTTGCCGCGATCGAAAAGAAGATGCGCGACATCATCGCGCGCGACAAACCTTTCACCAAGGAAATCTGGGATCGCGAGAAGACGAAACAGGTATTCCGCGACAAGGGCGAGAGTTTCAAGGTCGAGCTGGTCGATGCCATTCCCGGCGACGAGCCGATCAAGATCTATTTCCAGGGCGACTGGTTCGATTTGTGCCGCGGCCCGCATATGACCTCGACCGGCAAGGTCGGCAACGCCTTCAAATTGATGAAGGTGGCGGGAGCCTATTGGCGCGGTGATTCGAACAATCCGATGCTGACGCGCATCTACGGCACGGCGTTTGCGAAGCAGGAAGACCTCGACGCATATCTGAAGCAGATCGAGGAAGCCGAGAAGCGCGACCACCGAAAACTCGGCCGCGAGCTCGACCTCTTCCACTTCCAGGAGGAAGGCCCGGGCGTAGTTTTCTGGCACCCGAAAGGCTGGACCGTGTTCCAGGCGCTGATCGCCTATATGCGGCGCCGGCTGAACGGCGATTACAGCGAGGTCAACGCGCCGCAGATCCTCGACAAGGCACTATGGGAAACTTCGGGCCATTGGGACTGGTACCGCGAAAACATGTTCGCGGCGCAATCCGCCGGCGACGAGGCCGAAGACAAGCGCTGGTTCGCGTTAAAGCCGATGAACTGTCCGGGCCATGTGCAGATCTTCAAGCATGGCCTGAAGAGCTATCGCGACCTTCCCTTGCGTCTCGCCGAGTTCGGCGTGGTGCATCGCTACGAGCCCTCGGGTGCGATGCACGGACTGATGCGCGTGCGCGGCTTCACGCAGGACGACGCGCATGTGTTCTGCACGGAAGCGCAGCTTGCCGACGAGTGCCTGAAGATCAACGACCTGATCCTGTCGACTTACGCCGATTTCGGCTTCGAGGGCGAACTTACCGTAAAACTTTCGACCCGGCCGGACAAGCGCGTCGGCACTGACGAGATGTGGGATCACGCCGAGCGCGTGATGGCGACCGTGCTGGCGCAGATCGAGGCGCAGGGCCACAACCACCGCATCAAGACCGCGATCAATCCGGGCGAAGGCGCATTCTACGGGCCAAAGTTCGAATATATCTTGCGCGATGCCATCGGACGCGACTGGCAGTGCGGCACCACGCAGGTCGACTTCAATCTGCCGGAACGATTCGGCGCATTCTATATCGATGCCGACGGCTCCAAGAAGGCGCCTGTGATGGTGCATCGCGCAATCTGCGGCTCGATGGAGCGCTTCATCGGCATTCTGATCGAACACTACGCGGGTAACTTCCCGCTCTGGCTGGCGCCGGTGCAGGCCGTTGTCACCACCATCACCTCCGAAGGCGACGAATATGCCAAGGTGGTGGCAGCTGCGGCGCGACGCGCGGGACTGCGCGTCGAGATCGACCTCCGCAACGAGAAGATCAACTACAAGGTCCGCGAGCATTCGTTGGCGAAGATCCCGGCGCTGCTGGTGGTCGGCAAGAAGGAAGCCGAAAGCCATTCGGTTTCCGTCCGCCGCCTCGGCAGCGAAGGCCAAAAGGTGATGCCGACCGAGGAGGCACTCGCCGCGCTGGTCGAGGAAGCGACCCCGCCGGATGTGCGGCGGGCGCGATCGGTGGCCTGAACATTCAAAATCGATCTAAACTCGCTTCCGCCTGCCCGTCAGCGCCCTTATCTGTAGCGCGTCCCGATAGCTTGTGACGAAAGACGAAAGATACATCAGTGCCCGACGCCCTTGAACTCCTCAAAACCCGCCGCTCGATGAAACCGCGCGACATGAGCGCGCCCGGCCCCTCGCCTGCCGAACTCGACACCATCCTGACTATCGGCGCGCGCGTGCCCGATCACGGCAAGCTTGCGCCTTGGCGCTTCATCGTGTTCGAGGGTGACGCCCGCGTTCGCGCCGGCGATGTGATCGCAAAAGTGTTCGCCAAGAAAAATCCAGGGGCACCGGCGGCCGACATTGAGGTGGAAAGACGCCGCCTCACCGATGCGCCGCTGGTGATCGGCGTGGTCAGCTTTACAAAACCGCATCCCAGGGTGCCGCCGTGGGAGCAGCAACTATCCGCCGGCGCCAGCGCCATGAATATCGTGACGGCGGCAACCGCGCTCGGTTACGGCGCGTGCTGGTTGACCGGCTGGTTCGCGTTCGACCGCGACGTGCTCGATGGCCTCGGCTTGAAGCAAGACGAAAAGCTCGCCGGCTTCATCCACATCGGCACGCCGACCAAGCGGAGCGAAGACCGCCCACGTCCGTCGCTGTCGGACATCGTGACGCGGTTTTAGACAATTCCAGAGACTCGTCATACCCGGCTTGACCCCGGGCACTACAGCATGATCCGGAAAGTGGGCACCGGTTTTCCCTCGCGACGAGCGCAAAAGCTCTAGCGTTCAGACGATGACAGCTGCCACAGCGCTCCTCGCGCGCTGAAAGGTTTTAGCGGGCGACGACCTCAACCTCGCCGTCGACGCCGTTGACGACATTGAAGGGCCGCTCGAACACCTTGCCTTCGTTCTTGGCGATGGCGCGGTATTCGCCTTCGGACAGCACCACGCGCGGAAAAGCGCCGATCGATTCCTTGATGACGTCGCCGCCCGGCGTAATCACCGACCAGGCTGTATTCGCCAGCGCCTCGCCGCCCTTGTCGCTGACCAGCTTAAGCGTGATGACAGCGGCGCGATGGGTGATGGTCACATCGGTCAGCTTGCCCGCCTGAACACGGATATCGGACCGCACCACGGAATTGGCGTCGCCGTAGTTGGAGATGATGTAATAGGTCCCCTCCGGCAGTAGCGCGACGTCGCCGGCGGCAACGTTGGGCACCAGCGCATTGCGGTCTGATCCATCGAACTGGCTGCCCTTGTAGATCGCAAAGGAAATCTGGTTCGGCGGAATCTTGCTGGAGCCGACGCGGCCTTCGATGCGCAGGCCGCCCGCCGGAAGCACGAACGCTTCCCGATCAGTTTCCGATTTCAAGCTCACCGTCCGCACCGCGCTGACGAGGCCCAGCGCGACATGGACGACGTAATTGCCCGGTGGCAGCACGATGTTCGGCGTCGCGCCGCGCTCCTCGCGGATTAACCTGAACGTGCCGTTTTCATCCGGCTTGTCAGCGAACACCCGCCACACCAAGCCGTTGTTGATGACCGGCAGATCCTTGCCGTAACGTGCCGTCAATGACAGGACCGCCTGCCCCGCGGTCGAAGCGCCCGGTGGCGGCGGCATCGTGGCGATCGAGGGCTGCACAATCGTCGGTTGCGTCAATGGTGCGGGCAGGCTGGGGACCGATCCCGCTCCGGAGGGAGGCGCCAGATTGATCGCCGGACCCGTGGCAGCGTCCGGAACCAATGCCGGTGGCACCGGCGGCGGACGATCGCTGAACATCTGCGCCGAAACAGTGGCCGGAAGCAGGCAAATCAGCGCCGCGAGCAGCGCAAGCGCGGAAAGGAGCCGCCCGCCCCGCTTGTATCCACCGAAGCCGTCGCCCCAACAAATCATGATGTGATGCTTTTCACCGAAAACGCGGCAATTTCAAGCCTCCGTAAAGGTACGGCGGGCGTTTAGGAACTGCCGAGGGCACCCAAATGTTTACCCGGTGGTCGCGGTCCAGTCACAATCCCTGCTTAGGCCGCTTTCGCCGGGCATAAACCATGCATAGCGACGATTCTGGTAGGATGCCGTCACGGGGCCTAATCTCGCCCCCGCAGGAGAGAGGTTCAGTGCTGGATAGCTGGATGGGTCGCGGCCAAAAGGGGTCCGACGGCCGTGACAAGGTGGGGCTCGGCACGATCCGCCGGCCTGTGATCGGTTTAGCGTTGGGCGGCGGCGCCGCGCGCGGCTTTGCCCATATCGGCATCGTCCGGACGCTGGTGGCCCACGGCATCTTCCCGAACGTCGTCGTGGGAACGTCAATCGGCGCCGTGGTCGGTGGGGCCTATGCCGCAGGCCACCTCGATACGCTGGAGCAATGGGCGCGCAGCCTGCAGCCGCGCAATATCCTTGGCTATCTCGATATCCGCCTCAACGGCTCTGGTCTGATTGGCGGCGCAAAGCTCGCCGCCCAGCTCGAGGCCGCGATGGGCCAGAGCCTGATCGAGGACCTGCCGATCAAGTTTGCCACGGTTGCGACCGAAGTGCGCACCGGTCACGAGATCTGGCTGACGCACGGAAGCGTCGTCGATGCGATGCGTGCCTCCTACGCGCTGCCTGGAATCTTCTCGCCGGTGCTGGTCGGCGACCGCTGGCTGGTCGACGGCGCGCTGGTCAATCCGGTGCCGGTGTCGGCGGCACGCGCCTTCGGGGCCGAGATCGTGATCGCCGCCAATCTCTCCAGCGACGTGTTTGCGCATTCGACGACAATCTATTCCCACGGCCAGTCGGCCGAGGTCACGGTGGCCGCAACGCCGGAAGTGCTCGATCCCGATCCGCCGAAACGCGGCTTTGGGAAATTCTTCTCCGCAGAACGCACCATGAAGCGGGAGTTCTTCGGCAGCGCCGGACGGCCGGGCATCTCCACCGTGATGGTCGACGCCTTCAACATCATGCAGGACCGCATCACCCGTGCGCGGCTTGCCGGCGACCCGCCCGATCTGTTGATCTCGCCGCGCGTCGGCCAGATCGGCTGGTTCGATTTCCACCGCGCCGACGATCTGATCGCCCATGGTGCGCGCGCCGCTGAGCGCGCCATCGATTCCATCCAGGAGGCAATCGACATCCTGGTGCCACCGGCACACAGTGCCGAGACCACGGTGCCCAAGGTCGCGAAAGAATAACGATCAAGCCGTCTTGATATAGTCGCGCAGCGCTTCCTGCTCGAGCTCGTATTCCTGGACGCGGCGCTTGACGATGTCGCCGATCGAAATCAGGCCGACCACCTTGCCGTCCTCAATTACCGGCAGGTGTCTGAACTTACCAAGCGTCATCATTTCCATGATGGAAGAGACGGTATCGGCCTGCTGGCAACTGACGACCCTGCGCGTCATCACCTCGCTGACAGGCTCGTCGAGCACGCTTGCGCCGCGCTCGCCAAGCACGCGCACGATGTCGCGCTCCGAAAGGATGCCCTCGATGCGGCCTTGGTTCATGACCAGCACGGCGCCGATCTTGCGCTCGCTCAGAATCTTGATCGCCGCCGAGAGTTTTACCTCCGGCTCGACGCTCTGTACCTGATGGCCTTTGGAATCGAGAATCGAACGTACCGTCATCGTCTCCTCCCTGAATCCGTTCGCACCCCCTTGAGGGGGCCTCGACTTCGTTCGCGAGTCTTCCGTCAAAGTTCCGCGCGGGTCTCGTTTCAGGCGCGGCAACACCCACTGCTGTCATGCACCGCAGCAGGTTTTGTCGTCGTCACGACATGGCAAGATGATGAATGAAATCGCCGTGCGCCGCAAGCACCGATCAGACGCTGCCGGATCGGTCCGCCGATGACGCATCTGCAGCATGCGGCCTCGCCCGCCGCACCGGGTCAAACAGCGAAAACAGCATCAGGCCCGCGACGAAGCCGCCGATATGCGCCTGCCAGGCGACGCTGGCACCGTCGGCGCCGATCGCGATGGATCCCATCCCGAAAATGATGTTGACGCCGAACCAGACCGCGAGAAACCCGAGCACGCGGCCGTTGCGCAGCGCGCGCGACAGCGACAGCGCCGGCACCTTGGCCGCGGCCTCGGCATCGCCACGGCTAAACGACAGAAAACTGCCCTGTACGAAGGCGAAGCGGATCGCGGCCGCCATGGTGCCGGAGACCGATGCCGAGGCGCCGATCATCGGCGCAATCGCGTGCTCATGGGTCAGAAGATGCGCCAACGCGCCGGCCGCGGCCGTGACCGCCATGAACCCGAAAAATCTGGCAGCGCCGAACCGCCGCGCGAGCGCGCTGCCGAACGGCAACAGCCACAGCACGTTGAAGCCGATATGGCTGAGATTGGCGTGCAGCAGCGAATAGGTGACAAAAGTCCAGACCTTAGCGCCGTTGCCGCCGGGAAAGGTGATGTCCAGCAGTGTCGAATCGTAGCGCTTGGGAATGAAGCCGAAGACGTC
>JBJMTR010000470.1:0-4346 GCA_045811565.1 Bradyrhizobium sp. | reverse complement strand
GCGGCTGTCGCAAAATGCCACCAAGCCGGCGATCGCGCGTGTTGGCGGCGCCTGCATGGCCGGCGGCATGGGGCTGTTGTGCATGACCGATATGGCGGTTGCCGCCGACCACGTCATCTTCGGGTTGCCCGAGGTGAAGGTCGGCGTGTTTCCGATGCAGGTGATGAGTCTGCTGCAATCGATCGCGCCGCCGCGCCTGGTGAATGAATGGGCGCTGACCGGTGAACCATTCGACGCGAAGACCGCGCACGCCGCCGGGCTTCTGAACTATGTGGTGCCGTCCGCCGAACTCGACGCCAAGCTAGAATGGCTGATCGGCCGCATTGTCGATAAATCGCCGACCGCGATCAGGCGCGGCAAATATGCCATGCGCGCCATCGCCTCGATGTCCTTTGACGAGAGCATCGCCTATACCGAAAGCCAGATCGCGCTGCTGGCGATGACGGAGGATGCCAAGGAAGGTCTCAAGGCCTTCAGCGAGAAGCGCAAGCCGTCATGGCCGGGGAAGTAAAAAACTATCCCTTGTCGCAGCTAACCTGCGTTCGCCTTCAGCCCCGCGGCTTCGATACCGGCAACCGCACAGGCTTCGTCATTATCCGACGTGTCGCCGCTGACACCGATAGCGCCGAGGAGCGCGCCACCGTCCTGGATCAGTACGCCGCCGGGTACCGGCACCATGCGGCCTTGCGCTAGCGTATTTACCGCGGCGATGAAATAGGCTTGTTCCTGTGCGCGCTGGAAGAGCGCGCGCGACCCCATGCCCATAGCGAGCGCGCCATAGGCTTTGCCGTGCGCAACCTCCGCCCGCATCAGGCTGGTGCCGTCCTGGGCCGCGGTGACTTTGACGCAGCCGCGCGCATCAAGAATGGTGATGACAAGCGGTTTGAGCTTTTTCTCGACGCTTTTTGCCAGCGCGGCATTAAGGATCTTGCGGGCAATGTCGAGCGTGAGTTCAGCCATGGATCGGTTCCTTTGAGACAGGGGAGGGAGTTGAACGAACGTTCGCGCGATCAAGGCTCATCGCCAGGACACGCGCGACGTGAAGCGCAGAACGCTCGGTGCCATCCTTGATCTGATGCCGACACGAGGTGCCGTCGGCGACGATCAGGGCCGTGTCATCGGCACGACGCACCGCTGGCAGAAGCGAGAGTTCCGCCATCTCGATCGAGGCCTGATACGTGCTGGCGCCGTAGCCGAAGGCGCCGGCCATGCCGCAGCAGCTGGACTCGATGACTTCGACGTTCAAACCGGGAACAAGCCGAAGTATCTTTTCGACCGGCTTGAATGCACCAAATGATTTCTGATGGCAGTGGCCGTGAACCAGAGCTTTCACCGGCATCGAACCAAGCGGTAGGCGCAGCCGGCCGGATTCCGCCTCGCGAACCAAAAACTCCTCGAGCAGCAACGCATGCGCGCTGATGCTCTTTGCGGTCTCATCCGAACGCAAAGAGAGCAGCTCGTCGCGAAGCGTCAGCAAACAGCTCGGCTCAAGTCCAACGATCGGCACGCCGCGCGCGGCAAAGGGCGCATACGTGGCAACCAGCCGATCCAATTCGGCGTGCGCCTGATCAACCAGACCCGCTGAAAAATATGTCCGACCGCAGCATAGCGAACGGGCACGATCGGTCGGCTTTGGCATATGCACGCGGTATCCGCCTTCGACCAGCACGCGCAACGCGGCGTCAAGATTTTCCCGCTCGTAAGCGCGGTTGAACGTATCGGCGAACAATACGACTTCGCGGCCGTCTTCCGGCCCGACAACCTCGGCGTCAGGTTCGAAAATGTCGCGGCGGAACGCAGGTAACGCGCGCTGTGCGCTGATGCCGGCGAATTTCTCAAATAGCCTTCGCAGCAGCGGACTCCTGTTGCGCCAGTTGGCGAACAGGGCGAAGCGCGACGCTAAACCGACATAGCGGGGCAAATAGCCGACCAGCCTGTCGCGCAGCGAAAGCCCATGCTTGCTCGCACGCGCGGCTAAAACTTCGATCTTCATTTTGGCCATGTCGACGCCAGTCGGGCACTCGTGGCGGCAGCCCTTGCAGGAGACGCACAGTTCTAGCGTCTCCATCAATTCGTCCGACACGAGCGCGTCCGGCCCCAATTGTCCCGAGATTGCCAGCCGCAAAGTATTCGCGCGTCCTCGCGTGACATCTTTCTCGTTGCGGGTCGCCCGATAGGACGGGCACATCACGCCGCCTTCGAGTTTCCGGCACGCGCCATTGTTATTGCACATCTCGACCGCACCCTGGAAACCGCCGCCGGCGCCGGGATAGCCGGACCAGTCGAGTACCGTTTTCAACTCGCCGACGCGGTAATCCGGCCGATACCGGAACAGCCTGCGATCGTCCATTTTAGGCGGGTCGACGATCTTGCCGGGATTGAGGATGTTGTCCGGATCGAAGCGCCGCTTGACTTCCCTGAAATCAGCAACGATTCGCGAACCGAACATCGCCTCGTGGAATTCCGAGCGCACGAGTCCGTCGCCATGCTCCCCGGAGTGCGAGCCCTTGTATTCGCGCACCATCTCGAAGGTCTCTTCGGCGATGGCGCGCATCGCCTTGACGTCCTTCTCGAGCTTGAGGTTGAGCACGGGGCGCACATGCAGGCAGCCTTCGGAAGCGTGCGCATACATCGTGCCGTGAGTGCCGTGTTTGGCGAAGATGGTGTTAAGCCGTTCGGTGTAGTCGGCGAGATGCGGCAGCGGCACCGCGCAATCCTCGACGAAGGACACCGGCTTGCCCTCTCGCTTCATCGACATCATGACGTTGAGGCCGGCAGCGCGGAAATCCGCAATTCCGGTCTGCAGCACGGGCTCGATGATCTCGACCACGCCGCCCCATTTGCTTCGCGGGCTGTCCCAGCCAAAGCCGAGGTCGGCCATCAACTCGCCGAGCTGCCTCAGCCGCGCCAGGTTGTCAGCGCTATCCTCCTCCGCAAATTCCACGATCAGCACCGCATCGGGATCGCCACGCACAGCAGTGCCGATAATCGGCCGGAACATCGCGATGTCGCGCCCGAGCGCGATCATGGTGCGATCAACCAGTTCGACTGCGATCGGGCCTAGCTTCACCAGATGCTGGGCGGCATCCATCGCCGCGTAGAAGCTGCCGAAGTGACAGACGCCCAGCACCTTATTGCGGATGACCGGCCATAGCTTGAGCTCGACCTGGGTGGTGAAAGCCAGCGTGCCTTCGGAGCCGACCAGGAGATGCGCCATGTTGTTTGGTGCATTGCGCGGCACCAGCGCGTCGAGATTATAGCCGCCGACCCGGCGCTGCACCTTCGGAAACCTTTCGGCGATCTCGGCAGCCTCGCGCTCGCCGAGGTCGAGCATGTCGCGAAACAAAGCAAGCCCATTATCGGGGGAGTTCACGCGCGTCATGTCCCGCGGCACCTCGCCGAAATGGAGCAGGGTGCCGTCAGCGAGCGCCGCGTCCATTGACAGGGTGTTGTCGCGCATGGTGCCGTAACGCAGCGAACGTCCGCCGCAGGAATTGTTGCCGGCCATACCGCCAATGGTGGCGCGTGAGGCGGTGGAGACGTCGACCGGGAAGCACAGGCCATGCCCTTTGAGCTGGCGGTTGAGATCGTCGAGAACGATGCCTGGCTCGACAACACAGCTGCGATTCTGGACGTCGAGCGCGATAATGCGGTTTAGGTGTTTGGAAAAGTCGACGATGATCCCCTCGTTGACGGTCTGGCCGCATTGCGAAGTACCGCCGCCGCGCGGGGTGACGATTCGCCCGTTATCACGGGCAATCGCCAGCGCCCGCAGCGCCTCGTCCATGGTCCGGGGGACCACCCCGCCGAGGGGCATGATCTGGTAGAACGAGGCGTCGGTCGCATAACGGCCGCGGTTGAAGGCATCAAAGAAGACGTCGCCGGTAATCTCGCGGCTCAGGCGCGCGGCGAGCGCGCTGTTTTCAGCCGAATCGCTCGGTTTTTCGGCCCTCATTGCCGCCATTGGTCGGTTCTCGTGCATTGCATCATTCTCTTGCCTTCCGGAGTCCGGCTTGGCAAGGCAAAGTCGGCATGGCAAGGCGAAGCCCTGCTTCTTATGCATTGACGGGCGCTACCCGGCGGGGGACAAGCCCACCAAATAGTGATATTCGAGCGGCTCGCGAAACCAAGGCTAGACCGGGAAGGACGCCCATGACGCTGCACACTGGAAGGCATTTTCTGCAGATTCCGGGACCGACTAATGTGCCGGACCGGGTGCTGCGGGCCATGGACATGCCGACCTTGGACCACCGCGGTCCCGAATTCGCTGAACTCGGACATTCGGTGCTGGCCGCCATGCAGCGCGTGTTCCGCACCAAGCAGCCGGTAATCATCTATCCTTCTTC
>JBJMTR010000469.1:0-4898 GCA_045811565.1 Bradyrhizobium sp. | reverse complement strand
CTCTATCCGGATCTGACGCGCCATCTGGAAATCACCCAGGAAGAGATCGGCGCGCTGTCCGGTATCTCCCGGCAAAACGCCAACCAGTGCCTGAAGCGGCTCGAGAAAGAAGGCCTGCTGCGGCTCGAATATGGTGGGGTGACGATCATCGACCTCGAGCGCTTGCGCCACTATGGCGAGTAAGTCTGGATTTCCATCCGGGCCAAACCGCCGGGTCGAGATCGGCGCAAAAGGGCCGCGTAAGGGCCTGATTCCAAAGGGCTTTGCCATTACACTTCGTTGGAGCCGGATGCTCCGGCCTGGGCCGTGACCGCTCAGGACGCTTTTGCGGCGGCCGCGCGCGGCGGATTTTTTCCGAGTGCCGCCGCCATCGCCGATATCAGCGGCTTCATGAAATAAGCGTCGTTGGCCGGCGAGATGTCCGTGCGCAGGCCGTGAGATTTGAGTTCATCGGAAACCACCGGCCCGACGGAGGCGATCGCCGTGCGGTCAAGCCCTTCGCGTAGCCTGTCCTCGCAGCCATGGGCCCGCGCGACCTCGACGAGACGACGAACCTGCCCGAGATTGGTCAACGCGATCGCATCGATGCGGCCCTGTGCCATCTCGTCAATCGCGGTGACAATGTTGGCGTCGGCGGCTCGCGCATCGTAGGCGTAAGGCAGCACGGTATCGACATCTGCACCCTGCGCCTGGATGGCGCCGATCAGCGTGCTGTGATCCTTGTCCGGATAAAGCTGCAGGCCGACCCGATGGCCGCGAAGATCGAGGCGCGCGAGCATCTCGACGACACCTTCCGAGGTCGGTTTCTCCGTCGTCATCTGCGGCTCTAGCCCGATCTCGCGCAGCGCCCGACCAGGTTTCGGGCCGCGGGCAAATTTGCCGGCTTTGCCGAGCGCCGCGACAAATTCCGTCTCCATGCCAAGGCGCCGCACCACTTTCATCAGGCGGCGCAGTCCTTCGCCGGTCATCAGCACCAGATCGTCCAAAGGCGCTGCGATGAACCGCCTGATCCAGGCCTCGATCGGCGCCGGGTCGGGCGCGTCATGGATCGTGAACATCGGACATTGCAGCACGTCGGCGCCCTGCTCGGTGAGCAGGCGGGAAAATTGCGCCTCCTCGCGGGTCTCCAGGATCAGGATGCGATAACCGTTCAGTCGGTCGGCCATGATCTTGCTCCAACACAAATCGTCCGTACTTTGTTCATCCTGACGCCTGTTTCGAGATTGGCGCAAGGACGTTGGCGGTGATAGAGCAGGCCGCAAATCGCACTTCCGCCTGTCTGCCTGAATCGTAGTCAAGTCTGCCCCTATGCCCGATCACCAATTCGTATTGTCGCTGTCGTGCCCGGACCGCCCCGGCATCGTCTCCGCCGTGTCGACGTTTCTCGCCAATAGCGGACAGAACATTCTGGACGCCCAGCAATTCGACGACATCGAGACAAAAAAGTTCTTCATGCGGGTGGTATTCACCGCCGCCGACCTCGCGGTCGAACTGGCGGCGCTGCAGACCGGTTTTGCGGCGATCGCCGAACGGTTCGGCATGGACTGGCAGATGCGCGACCGCGCCAGCCGCCGCCGGGTGATGCTCCTGGTTTCCAAATCGGATCACTGCCTGGTCGATATCCTCTATCGCTGGCGCACCGGCGAACTCGAGATGATTCCGACTGCAATCGTCTCCAATCACCCGCGCGAGACCTATGAGAATCTCGATTTCGGCGAGATCCCGTTCCACTATCTGCCTGTCACGAAGGAGACCAAAAGCGAGCAGGAACGCGCGGTCTTAAAGCTGGTCGAAGATAGCAAGACCGATCTCGTGGTGCTGGCGCGCTACATGCAGATCCTGTCGGACAAGATGTCGGCAAGACTGTCGGGACGCTGCATCAACATCCATCATTCGTTCCTGCCGGGCTTCAAGGGCGCGCGGCCCTATCATCAGGCGCATGAGCGCGGCGTCAAGTTGATCGGCGCCACCGCGCATTACGTCACCGGAGACCTCGACGAAGGCCCGATCATCGACCAGGACGTCGAGCGCATCAGCCATCGTGATACACCTGAGGATCTCGTGCGCAAGGGCCGCGACATCGAGCGCCGCGTTCTGGCGCGCGCGATGCGCCATCACCTCGAGGACCGCGTCATCCTCAACGGCCGCAAGACCGTGGTGTTCATGGATTGAGAAAACTCTTCAGTGGACAGCATCCTGTGACGACGGTGTGGATTTGGTATCCTCGCCCCGTTCCGATGCCGGCAGCAGGCGCTTCCGCTCCCGTTCCTTCATGAACTCGTCGTACTTCGCGGTGCCAGGGCGGGGTGGCGCATCGGCAGGCAGGCCTCCAGCCCAGGCTGGGACCGCGTCGCTGACACCGGCTGTAAGTTTTTCATTGATGGTTCCGCATCCGCTGAGACTGGCTGCGAGCAAGGCTGCGAGCATGATGGCGATATGGCGGGCGTTGATCGGCATTGGCGGAGCGTCGTTGCGTGAGCTGCGAGAGTGGTTGATTAGCGGCGGCGAACTGCGCCGGTCTCAATGCTAACGGTAGATCCGAAAGGAATAAAAATTGGCCTATTGGGAGACGGAGGTATCATGATGCCGGTCGGCGTTGCGCCTTGAGACGAACGTTCGCCCGCGGTCGGCTGGCGTGACCAAGGTGGAGTTCAGGCCGCGTCGTTCGACCGATTGACAACGTGGCGCCTGACGACGCCATGTCGCGCGCTACACGGCCGAATAATCTGGGCTATGGTGAGGCAAGGGCCGGGCAACTCGGTTCGAGACAGAAGATCGATCAGGGGGAGGAAGTGTTAATGCTCATTCGCAATCAAATGTTGCTGGCGGCAAGCGTGGCGGGCGTACTTGCTGTGGCGCCTGCTCAAGCTCAGGACGCCGTCAAGATCGGCCTGATCCTGCCGATGACCGGCGGCCAGGCGTCGACCGGCAAGCAGATCGACAACGCGGTCAAGCTCTACATGCAACAGAAGGGCGACACCGTCGCAGGCAAGAAGATCGAGATCATCCTGAAGGACGACGCCGCGGTTCCCGACAATACCAAGCGCCTCGCGCAGGAACTGATCGTCAACGACAAGGTCAATTTCATCGCCGGCTTCGGCGTCACGCCCGCCGCGCTCGCCGCGGCGCCGCTGGCGACGCAGGCGAAAATCCCGGAAGTCGTGATGGCGGCGGGCACCTCGATCATCACCGAGCGTTCGCCCTATATCGTGCGCACCAGTTTTACGCTTGCGCAGTCAACGACAATCATCGGCGATTGGGCTGCCAAGAACGGCATCAAGAAGGTGGCCACGCTGACATCGGACTATGCCCCGGGTAACGACGCGCTGAACTTCTTCAAGCAGAACTTTACCGCCGGCGGCGGCGAGATCGTCGAAGAGGTCAAGGTACCCTTGGCCAATCCCGATTTCGCGCCGTTCCTGCAGCGAATGAAGGACGCCAAGCCCGACGCGATGTTCGTGTTCGTTCCGGCAGGCCAGGGCGGGAACTTCATGAAGCAGTATGCCGAGCGCGGGCTCGACAAAGCGGGCATCAAGGTGATCGGCCCGGGCGATGTCATGGATGACGATCTCCTCAACGGCATGGGCGATGCGGCGCTTGGTACCGTCACCGCGCATTTGTATTCCGCGGCCCATCCCTCGGCGATGAACAAGGAGTTCGTCGCCGCGTATAAGAAGGCCTTCAACCAGCGTCCGGGCTTCATGGCGGTGGGCGGCTATGACGGCATTCACCTGATCTACGAGGCGCTGAAGAAGACTGGCGGCAAGACCGACGGCGATGCGCTGGTCGAAGCGATGAAGGGCATGAAGTGGGAAAGCCCCCGCGGCCCGATCTCGATCGATCCACAAACCCGCGACATCGTCCAGAACATCTATATCCGTAAAGTCGAAAAACTCGACGGCGAACTCTATAACGTTGAATTCGCGACCTTCGACGCCGTCAAGGACTCAGGCAAGACGAAGAAGTGATGCCGAAGTCGTCATTCCGGGGGCGCATCAAGATGCGAACCCGGAATTTCGAGGTTCTTGAGAAACATTCCGGGTTCGGCGCGCTGCGCGCTCCTCGGGATGACGAGTGCTTGTTGAGGTCCTCCAGCTTTCCATGACCACGCTGTTCACCATCCTGTTCGACGGCGTCGCCTACGGCATGCTGCTGTTCGTGCTGGCCTGCGGGCTCGCGGTCACGCTCGGGCTGATGAACTTCGTCAATCTCGCCCACGGCGCGTTCGCCGTGACCGGCGGATATGTCTGCGCGGTGCTGGTGAACAACTCCGGCTGGCCGTTTTTTGCCGCCCTGCCGCTCGCCTTTGTCGCCAGCGCGCTGATTGGCGCGGTACTGGAGCGGGCGCTCTACCGTCACCTCTACGCTAGAAGCCATCTCGATCAGGTGCTGTTCTCGGTCGGCCTCGTCTTCATGTCGGTAGCGGCGGTCGATTACATCATGGGATCGTCGCGGGTGTTCATCAAATTGCCGGCCGCGCTCGAAGGGCAATTCGATTTCTTTGGCGTCGGCATCGGCCGCTATCGGCTGATGATTGTCGTGATCTGCGGCCTGCTTACCGTCGCGCTGCAACTGATCTTGGCACGCACGCGATTTGGCAGCCGCTTGCGCGCTGCAGTAGACGATCCGCGCGCCGCCAGCGGGCTAGGCATCAACGTGCCGCAGGTGTTCGCCTTCACCTTTGCCTTCGGCTGCGGCCTTGCCGGCCTCGGTGGCGCGTTGAGCGCGGAAATACTCGGGCTGGATCCGTATTTTCCGCTCAAATTCATGATCTATTTTCTGATCGTGGTGACGGTCGGCGGCTCCTCCAGCATCACCGGTCCCTTCCTTGCGTCCTTGCTGCTCGGCATCGGAGACGTTGCCGGCAAATATTACGTCCCAAAGATGGGACCCTTCGT
>JBJMTR010000468.1:0-6073 GCA_045811565.1 Bradyrhizobium sp. | reverse complement strand
CGTCGCGACGCAAGGCGTCTACAACTGGACCGAAAAAGACCGCTACGGACTGGATGATCGCTCACGGATTTTGCTGACGGTGAAGGACGGGAAATACGTTCCGGCGATGTGAGGCGCCGGAGTATCCTCCACACTGGCTGTCATCATCCCCGCGAAAGCGGGTGATCCAGTACTCCGGGATGCCGGCGATTGAGCCGAGAAGGCGCTGCGTACATCCCGGCGCACAACGAGTGAGAGCGCAGCTAAATCGCGCTCTCGCCTTCGTGCTGGAAGCCGAGATAGCTCGCGGCGACGCGCTGGTTGCTTGCGATGTCGCCGGCCGATCCGCTCAGGATGAATTCGCCAAGCTCCATCACATAGGCGCGGTCGGCGATCCGCAGCGCGGATTGCGCGTTTTGCTCGACCAGCAGCACCGAGACGCCGGAGGCGCGCAATTCGCCGATGGTGCGGAAGATGTCTGCGACGATGATCGGCGCGAGGCCAAGACTCGGCTCGTCCAGCATCAGCAGTTTTGGCGCGCCCATCAGCGCGCGGCCCATCGCCAGCATTTGCTGCTCGCCGCCGGACAGCGTTCCCGCCAATTGCTTGCGCCGCTCCTTTAACCGCGGAAACAGCGTGTAGACCCGCTCGAACGATTTCGCTGCAGTCGCCCTGGGGATACGAAATGCACCGAGCAGCAGATTGTCCTCGACATTCATGGCGCCGAAGAGCTCGCGATGTTCCGGCACCAGGCTCAAGCCGGCGGCGACGCGATCCTCGATATCGAGCGGCGCCATATCCCTGCCGGCGAGCGCCGCGAGGCCCTTCAGCGGCAGGACGCCCATGATCGCGTTCAACAGCGTGGTCTTGCCGGCGCCATTGGCGCCGATGATGGTGACGATCTCGTTGTGGCCGACCTCAAGCGACACGCCGCGGACGGCTTCGACCTTGCCGTAAGAAATATGAACGTCGGACACCTTCAACAGCGCGCTCATGCTGCGGCTCCGAGATAGGCCTTGATCACGTCGGGATTGGTCTTGATCGCCGTCGGCGTGCCTTCCGCGATCTTGGTGCCGAAGTCGAGCACCACGATCCGGTCGGCCAGATCCATCACAAAACCCATATCGTGCTCGACCAGGAGCACCGACATGCCGCCATCGCGCAACTGGCGCAAAAGCGCGGCGAGCCGCTGCTTCTCCATGTACCGCAATCCCGCGGCCGGCTCGTCGAGCAAGAGCAGCATCGGATCCACGCACAGCGCGCGCGCAATCTCGACGATGCGCTGCTGGCCGAGCGAGAGGCTCCCGGCGAGCTGGTCGATCTGGTCGGAAAGTCCGACGCGTTCGATCTGGCGCGCGGCCTCCGCCAGCAATTTCGCCTCATCGGCGCGGTCGAGGCGGAACATGCTGGCGATCGCGCCGGAATGACCGCGCAGGTGCGCGCCGATCGCGACATTCTCCAGCACGGTCATGTCGGGCACCAATTTGACATGCTGAAAGGTGCGGGCAACGCCGAGTTTTACCACCTCCTGCGGCGGCGCGTTGTCGACGCCCTTGCCCAGAAATGAAATCTTGCCGCCGGTGGTGGTCAGCACGCCGGTGATCAGATTGAAGGTCGTGCTCTTGCCGGCGCCATTGGGTCCGATCAGCGCCACGATCTCACGCGCCTTGACGTCAAAAGAGACATCATTGACGGCGATGACGCCGCCAAACTGCTTTCGCGCCTTCTCGATTTGCAGCAACACCGACGGCTCGGTTGCCGATCTCGCCCGGGCCGGCAGGATCAGCGACGTATCCGGTTTTTTGCGGTCCGGCTTGAACGGCAGCCGCGCCACGAGCCACGGCCAGACGCCGGTTGGCGCCAGCTGCAGCAAGGCCACCAGCAGGATGCCGAACACGATGGTTTCGAGCTGGCTTTGGCCGCCGAAAATGTAGGGCAGATAGCTCTGCAGAACCTCTTTCAGGATCACGACGATGCCTGCGCCGAGCACCGCGCCCCAGACATAGCCGGCGCCGCCGACCACGGCGATGAAGAGATATTCGATGCCGGCCTGGGCGCCAAACGGCGTTGGATTGGCGGCGCGCTGGAAATGCGCGTAGAGCCAGCCGGACAGCCCGGCCAACACCGCCGCATAGATGAACACCAAAAGCTTGGCGCGAGGCGTCTGCACGCCAAAAGCTTCGGCAGCGATATGTCCGCGCCGCAGCGCGCGGATCGCGCGGCCGGTCCGGGAGTCCAGCAGATTCGTGGTAAGCAGCGCCGAGATGAACACCGCGATCCAGATCGCGAAATAGATCGTGCCGGGGCTGAGCATTTTGAGCGAGCCGATCGTCAGCGGCGGAATGCCGGAAATGCCATCATTGCGGCCGAGGAACTCAAGCTTGCTGAAGAGGTAGAACAAGCCAATGCCCCAGGCGATGGTGCCGAGCGGCAGGTAATGGCCTGACAGCCGCACCGTGACGATACCGAGCAGCACTGCGGCGATGCCGCTGACGAGCAAAGAGAGCGGCAGCGTCAGCCATGGCGACAGGCCATAGGTGGTGGTCAGGACGGCCGTGGTGTAGGCGCCGAATCCGCAAAATGCCGCCTGGCCGAATGAGGTGAGACCACCGACGCCGGTCAGCAGCACCAGCCCCATCGCCACCAGCGCGGCGAGGCCGATGTTGTCCAACAGCACGATCCAGAACGGCGGCACGCCCGGGATGAACGGGATCGCCGCCATGAGAGTAGCGAAGACGATGAGAGCAAGCCGCTGCGTCATCGCCATCAATCCTTCTCTTCCTCGACCGCGGGCGCTGCCAGCGAGCGCAGCACCAGCACCGGAAGGATCAGCGTGAAGACGATGACTTCCTTGAAATTGCTGGCATAGAATGAAGAGAAGGCCTCGACGCTGCCGACCAGGATCGCCGCAACTGCGGTGAGCGGGTAGCTGATGAGGCCGCCGATGATCGCCGCGATAAAGCCTTTCAGGCCGATCAGGAAACCGGTGTCGTAGTACAGCGTCGTGATCGGCACGATCAGGATTCCTGAGATAGCGCCGATCACCGAAGCCAGCAGGAAGGCGATCTGGCCGGACAGAGTGGTCCGGATGCCGATGAGGCGCGCGCCGAGACGATTGACCGCGGTGGCGCGCAGCGCCTTGCCGGTCAGTGTGTAGCCGAAGAACAGCCACAGCGCGACAATGAAGCCGACGGTGAGACCATAGACCGCGATGCTCTGGCCGGTAAAGCGCAAGGGACCAACCGTGAGCGCCGCATTCGACAGCGCCGGGCCGCGCAAACCTTCGGCGCCGAAAAACACCAGCCCCAGACCTTGCAGCGCGAGGTGGCAGCCGACCGAAGCGATCAACAGCACCAGCACCGAAGTATGTGCGATCGGCTGAAAGGCGATGCGATAGAGGAACATTCCGATCGCCGCGACGATCAAGAGCGCCAGCGCGATATTGATCGCGATCGGCGTCTTCGGGCCGGCGAGCGAATAGGTCAGGCCGAAGACAGTGACTGGAAAAAGGATATTGAGCGCGACCGAGCGTGCGACCCGCCCGAGCTGCAGCGATTTTCGCGCAAAGAACAGGTCGAGACCGAAGGCCACCACTCCCATGGCGACCGCCAGCTTGGCCGTGCCAGGCACCTGGCCAGTCGCCAGCATGGCGTAGCTCAGCGCGCCATAGGTGACGAATTCGCCCTGCGGAATTAGGATGACGCGCGTGACGGCAAACACCAGCACGAGCGCAAGCCCGAGCAACGCATAGATCGCGCCGTTGGTAATGCCGTCCTGTAGCAGGAACAGCATGATCGTCGTATTCAAGACCGAGCGCTCCCCCTAAACGCCTCGGGCCGATCGCAGACCTCAAGCGACGGTCCGAGGCGTCCGATATCGACAGTTGAAAACCGCCGCTATTTGATATATCCCATAACAATTATCGAATATAATCTCAAGGGTCTCATCGGCGGGATCTCTTGTAGCGGGATTGCGAGCCTCGAGCGATGACTCTTTCCAAGACTGCCCGCAAGGAACCCGTCGACGCTGCGGCGGAAGACACCGCGCTGCAGATGGGCGAATTGTCCGAGCTGCTCGGCTATTCGCTAAAGCGCGCGCAATTGAAGGTGTTTGAGGACTTTCTGCGCTGCGTCGCGCCGCTGCAGCTGACGCCGGCGCAATTTTCGGTGTTGCTATTGCTCGACAAGAACCCCGGCCGCAACCAGACCGAGATAGCCAACACGCTCGGCATCCTCAGGCCGAATTTCGTGGCGATGCTGGATGGTCTGGAAAGTCGCGATCTCTGCACGCGGATGCGCTCCACCAACGACCGCCGCTCCCACATCCTGGTTCTGACCGACAAGGGCCGGGCGGTGCTGGCGCGCGCGAAAAAGCTCGTCGCCACCAAGCACGAGGCGCGGCTGAACGAATTGCTGGGTTCCGCGAACCGCGTCGCGCTCCTGGCGATGCTGGCGAAGATCGCGCGGGAGTTTTAGAGGATTCGTCTTCCGGGGCGCGCGCCAGCGCGAACCCGGAATCTCGCGCCGTCACCTCTGGATTCCGGTTCGATGCTTCGCACCGCCCCGGAATGACGGAGGATTAGTCGACCAAAATCACCCTGACGTCGTTGACATTGGTGAGCGTCGGGCCGGTGAGCAGGAGATCGCCGGTTTTGGCAAAAAACGCGGTGGCGTCGTTGTTGTCGAGATAGGCTTTTGGATCGAGGCCGAGCGACTTCATCGTCGCAAAGGTGGTTTGATCGATGATCGCCCCGGCGGGATCGCTCGCGCTGCCGGCCCCGCCATCGGCGCCGTCGGTATCTCCAGCCAAAGCCGAAATACCTGGCGTGTCATTGAGCAGGTTCGCCAGCGCCAGAGCATATTCCTGGTTGGGACCGCCGTGGCCATTGCCGCGCACGGTGACCGTGAGTTCGCCGCCCGACAGAATCGCGGCGCGCGTGCCCTCGCTGCGTGCCTGCAAAGCAAGGCGCGCGTGCTCGGCGGCGACCTCGCGGGCTTCGCCTTCGAGATCCGCGCCGAGATCGATGATTGCATAGCCGGCATCCCTGGCAAGCTTGGTCGCGGCCTCGATCGAGGCTTTTGGCCTGGCGATCAGCTCGAATTGCGCACGGGCAAAAGCGGCATCGCCTGGCTTGCAGCTTTCGTTTTTCGGATCGTCGAGCGCGCGTCGGACCGCGTCGTCGACCTCTAGATCATATTTTGCAACGATGGCGCGCGCGTCGGAAAGCGTGGTCGGGTCCGGCACCGTCGGTCCCGAGGCGATCGCGGAGGGCTCGTCGTGCGGAACATCCGAGATCGCCAGCGTCACGATTTCGGCGCGCTGGCCGGCCCGCGCCAGCCGGCCGCCCTTGATCCGCGAGAGATGTTTTCGGACGGTGTTGATCTCGCCGATCGGCGCGCCCGAGCGCAACAGCGCCCGCGTCACCTGCTGCTTCTGAGCGAACGACACCCCCTCAGCCGGCGCGATCCAGTTCGCCGAGCCGCCGCCTGAGATCAACACCAGCAGGAGATCGTCGGCGGTAGCTCCGGCTGCCAGCCGCAACGTGTCGTCGGCGGCCTTCAGCCCGGCCTCGTCGGGCACGGGATGGCCGGCCTCGACCACCTTGATCCGCCGCGTCGGCACGCCATGGCCGTGGCGGGTGGTCGCGATGCCCGACAGCAGCGACGGATCGAGCTCGAGCGCATCGAGATAGTGCCGTTCCGCGGCCGCGGCCATCGCGGCCGCGCCCTTGCCGGCAGCAAGGCAAATCACGCGGCCCTTCGGCACGGGGCGCAAATGCGCCGCGAGCACGACATCGGGATGGGCGGCGGCTACGGCGGCGTCAAAGATCGCGCGCAGGAGAGGGCGTCGGTCGGTCATGGCGATGCTTTCCTCTCGTGGGGCTCATCGTTTGACGTGGGTTCTTCGAGCGAGGCGGCTAGCCACCTCGTTTCTTGGTGCCCGCACAGGCGCACGGCTTGTTGTTTCGCCTGCCGCATTGATACAGCGGAAAAAAATGTTCGCAAGAAAAAGCCCCCCACGACGCGGTCGCAGGGGGCTATCTGGCGATTGAGTTTCGAAAAATAGGCCGCCGGCTTAGCCGCCGACGTCGGCG
>JBJMTR010000467.1:0-12099 GCA_045811565.1 Bradyrhizobium sp. | reverse complement strand
TGCTTACCTTTAAGACGCGGATCCTCCAGCGTCGCGACCCCGTCGAGCCCGTTGCCGTCCTTGGCGATCAGCGCGTAGGCCGTGCGGTAGTAGGGATTGGTGCCCTGGACAAGGTCGTCGCCCTGCGGGAACCCCATGATGACGTCGCAACGATGCGCTCCCAGCGTCATCCGGACGAAACCGGTAGCCTGCGGAAAGTACCTGTAATCAAGTTTCTTCTGAAGTTTTTCCGCGAGCAGTTCGGCAAGCTTGTTCTCGAATCCCTCACCCTTGTCATTGGAGAACGGCAAATTGCGCGGGTCGGCGCACACCCGCAATACTTTGGGATCGACGAGCTCGATCGATAGATCGCGCCCTTCATTGGTCTGCGCGCGCGCGAGGTGCCCGCCGATCGGCAGAGCGGCGACAGCAACAAGCGCGATCAACCGGCAGCGACGCTGGAAAGCATTGTTCATCGCTGCTTCTCCTCTTGATTGAAGCATTGTTCGGTATCCATAGATTGCTCAGCGAGCCATGGCGTGCAACAGGAATAATCCTGACTCCGCTCCGCGTGTTGCGATGCAACCGGCGCGAATCCGGAACATCAGCCACCGACCCGCTTCCCGGTGCGACAGAGGCAAATTATGGCCCATCGCTTTTTGGTTCTCGCCCTGCTCGTGGTTCTCGGCACATCGACCGTATCGCAGGCGCAGCCGCAAGAATTGCCTGTGAGCGAAGTCGCCCCGGGAATATTCGTGCATACCGGCGCGACCGCGCTGATGACGCGCGAGAACGACGGCGCGATCGCCAATGTCGGATTCATCATTGGCGAGAGCGCGGTGGCGGTGATCGACACCGGAGGCAGCGTACGGGAGGGTGAGCGGCTGGTCGCGGCGATCCGCGCCCGCACCGACAAGCCGATCCGGTACGTCATCAACACCCACGGCCACCCGGATCACGTCTTTGGCAATGCGGCCTTTGTTGGCGATGGCACGGTATTCGTCGGTCACAGCAACCTGCCCCGCGCGCTGGCCACGCGCGGTCAATTCTATCTGGAGGCGTTTCGAAGGACGATGGGCGACCAGTTGATCGACCCGGTGCGCATCGTGCCGCCGACGCTGCTCATCAATGACAGTTTCAATCTCGATCTCGGCTCGCGAACGCTCATGCTAAAGGCGTGGCCGACCGCGCACAGCGACAGCGATCTCACCGTAACGGACGAGCAAACCAGGACCTTGTTCGCGGGCGATCTGGCATTCCTCGGCCATGTACCGGTGGTGGACGGCAGTATCCGTGGCTGGCTAAGGGCGCTCGATGTGCTCACCACCCTCCCCGCCCGGCGCGTGGTTCCCGGTCACGGTGCCGTGAGCGAGTGGCCGGCGGCGCTTGCCGATCAACGCCGCTACCTCGAGCGGCTGGCGTCGGATGTGCGCTCGCTTGTCGCCCGCGGCGCACCGATCACGGCCGCCGCCGAGACCGCTGCAGCTTCCGAGCGACCGCGGTGGCAATTATTTGATGACTACAATGCGCGCAACGCAACCGCCGCATTTTCGGAAATTGAATGGGAATAACGCGCCCAATGCCCTATATTCACATTGTTGCCTCCATCCGGGCCAAGGGCGCGCCATGCGCAGGTTTCATTTCCGTCTGCTCTCCTTCGCCGGCCTCCTGAGTGTCGTGTTCGGGGCGGGGCTGGCCGTTGCGGCAACGCTCGAAGCTTATGATCCATGGCCGGGCCTGGTCCAGGACATCTTCAGCAACCGTCCGATGAATGATGGCAGCGATGTGATCGCCATCGAAATGCCCTCCCGCGCCGAGGATGCCGCGATCGTTCCGGTGACGCTGCGCACAAAACTGTCGCCCGGCGATAGCCGCCGCGTGCGGACGATCACGCTGGTTATCGACCAGAATCCCGCGCCGATGGCGGCGAAATTCGAGCTGGGCCCGGACGCTCAGGTGTCGGAAATCTCAACGCGGGTACGTGTCAACAATTACACCGACGTTCACGCGGTGGCCGAATTGAGCGACGGCAAGCTCTATATGGTCAAGACTTACGTCAAGGCATCCGGCGGTTGCTCGGCGCCTGCCGCCAAGAACGCCGACGAAGCCAAAGCCAGATTGGGCCGGATGCGATATCGGCAGTTCGCAAAGCCCGGCGAAGGTCCAGCGAGCGGGGTCCGCGAGGCCCAGATCATGATCGGCCACCCCAATAATTCCGGCTTGCAGATGGACCAGGTCACGCAGCTCTACGTCCCGGCCTTCTTCGTCAACGACTTGCGGCTGTGGCAAGACGACAGCCCGGTACTGGCGATGGAAGGCGGCATTTCAATTTCGGAAGATCCCAACATTCGTTTCACTTATGTTTCAAATGGCGCAAAACGTTTCCGCGCCGAGGCCAGGGATACCGAAGGCCACGTCTTCCAGCGCGAATGGAAGGTGGACGATTCAGGCATTTGATGCGGCGTGACGGGCCGAAGCCGCGCCTCAAAAACACCTCACTTCGGCTTCGGCCTGGGCCCGGCGTAGATCATGGAGTGCGCTCGCCGCCTGCTCGGACGTGCGAAACGGCGCGCCCATATCGCCTCTTACCTGCGACAAGCTCAGCACAGTCTCGGCGGTGACATACCGCTCGAAGGGTACGATCGACGCGATGACATCGATCGAGCAGGAACATTGCTGGATCGCCTGCCGCGTCTCGCCATTGGCCTTTAGGCAGCCAAACACGTACTCAGCCCGCGTCGATGTCGGATAATCGTTGAGCTCTTCGGCGGGTGCGATCATCGCCGTCGTCATCAGCGTGGCCAATGCGGCGACAATACGTCGTACCGATCCGGCAAATGTCATGGCTTTCCTCCGGCTGTCAAAGCTGGAAGCTATGCTATGACTGTCCCACAGAAAAGAAGGCATCAGAGGAAACAGCCGACAAGACCATGAAACTTTTCGTTCGCACTCTGCTGGCTGCAGCCATTTTCGCCGTCGCGCCAATCGCCGTGTGCCGCGGCGCGGAGACCATACGGGTTGCGGTGCAGAAAACCGGGACGTTCGCCTGGGAACTGGCAGTCATCCGCGCACACGGTCTCGACAAGCAGGCGAATCTCACGATCGGAGTTGTTGAACTCGCCACTCCCGAAGCGGGCAAGATCGCACTCCGCGCCGGCAATGCCGATGTCATAGTCTCCGACTGGCTGTGGGTGTCCCGCGAACGGGCGCTCGGGGCCAAGCTGACGTTCTATCCGTATTCGAGCGCGCTCGGCGCCGTGATGGTGCCTGATGCATCCCCGATCCGGAGGTTGGCCGATCTCAGGGGGCGTAAGCTCGCCGTCGCCGGCGGTCCGATCGACAAGAGCTGGCTGCTGCTGCAGGCGTGGCTGAAACAGGACGGCATCGACCTGAAATCGCAGGCAACCATCAATTACGGTGCACCGCCGCTGCTGACGGCAAAAACGCTCAGCGGCGAAATGGAAGCCGTCGTCAATTACTGGAATTTCTGCGCCGCGCTGGAAGCCAAGGGTTTTCGCCGCGTCGCCGGCATCGAGGATCTCTTGCCGAAACTTGGCGCCAAAGGCCGTATCGCGATGATCGGCTATGTCTTCGACGAGGGATGGGCGAACGCAAATCAGGATGCGGTGGCACGCTTTGTCGCGATAACCCGCGCCGCCAAGCAGATCTTGGCTACTTCGGATGCAGAGTGGGAGAAAATCGCGCCGTTGACCGGCGCTCCCGACGCCGCGACCCTGCGCGCCTACCGCGACCGCTACCGGGAAGGAATTCCGCGCCGCCCGATATCGGACGAAGAAGCCGATGCACGCGTGCTCTATCGGGTACTGGCGGCGACCGGTGGCCGCGAGCTTGTCGGGCCGGCGCAAGAACTCGATCCCGGCACCTTCTATCACGCGATCCCGGGAGATTGAGGTGCTGCGCCTGCTGTCATTCGCCGTGTTTGTCGCTACGTGGTGGATCGCGGCGCTGCTCGTCGGCGACGCGAAGCTGCCGGCGCCTCCCGCGGTGCTCGCGGCATTGACCGCCGAGGCCAGTTCGGGCGCTCTGTTCCTCAATCTGGGAGCGACATTGGCACGCGTCGCGCTTGCCTTCGTCCTGGCGATGACGCTGGGCGCCGCTATCGGCTACCTGATGGGGCGGGTACGGCTTGCCGATCGGCTGGGCGATCCCTGGCTCATTCTGCTGCTCAATCTGCCGGCACTCGTTGTCATCGTGCTCGCCTACATCTGGGCCGGACTCTCGGAGGTCGCCGCGATTGCGGCGATTGCGATCAACAAGCTTCCGACCGCCATTGTCACGCTGCGCGAGGGAACACGTGCGCTCGACGCCGCGCTGGATGAAATGGCGACGGTATTTGCGTTTCCTCGCTGGCGGGCATTCCGGCATGTGATCCTGCCGCAGCTCGCCCCCTATATCGCCGCTGCCGCGCGCTCAGGGCTCTCGCTGGTGTGGAAGATCGTGCTGGTCGCGGAGTTGCTCGGACGCCCGAACGGCGTCGGCTTCGAGATCGGCGTGGCCTTCCAGCTGTTCGACATCCCTCTCTTGCTCGCGTATTCGCTAAGCTTCGCGGCGGTCGTGCTTATCATCGAAACAATATTGGTGCAGCCATTTGAAATCCGGTTATCTCGGTGGCGGCCCCGTGCAGCTTGAGGTCGATATCAAAGCCAAGACGTTTGAGAGCGCGGCGGGTGAGCGCCACGACGTGCTCGCCGGCGTCAAGTTCTCGCTTGGTGCGGGCGAGGTTGGCGTGTTCGTCGGCCCATCCGGCTGCGGCAAGAGCACCATGCTCAAGATTCTGACCGGCCTCGATCACGACTATCAGGGGCATGTTTCGCGTCCGGCCGACGCGCGAATCGGGATGGTGTTCCAGGAGCCCCGGCTATTGCCGTGGCGGTCCGTCGAGGAAAATGTGCGGCTTGCCGCGCCGCTGGCTGATGACGCGAAGCTTTCAACACTGTTCACTATTCTTGAACTGAACGCGCATCTCAGCCATTTTCCCGGCGAACTATCGCTCGGTTTGGCCCGCCGCGTCGCGCTCGCCCGTGCCTTCGCCGTCGATCCGGATTTCCTCATCCTGGACGAGCCGCTGGCCTCGCTCGACGACGCCCTTGCCGCGCGGCTGCGCGACGAGATCGCCAGCCTGGTCGGCGGCCGCTCCATGATCACGCTTCTGGTCACCCATAATCTGGACGATGCGGTTCGGCTAGGTGACCGCCTGTTCCTGTTGTCAGCGCGGCCCGCCCGGATTGTCGCCGACCTGCCGATCCCTCTACCGCGTAGCGCGCGTGGCGAAGCCGAGATCTCGGCCATCAAGGCCGGCATCGTGCGGCGGACCAATGGCGACCGCACCGCCAGAGATGCCTCATAGGCGGCCCGCAAGCCGCGTGCTAAATACCTCGGCGGCGGAGTTGACGATGAAGCGGACGATCGGAACGGTAACGCTCGGCCTCGGTCTTGTCGCCATGACGGCAACGGCGCAGGATATGATGCGCCATCTTGACTTGTCGTCGCCCGAAATGGTCTCGGCGGAAATGACCCGCGGCGAAGTCGAGGCCGCGCTTGCGACGGCGACCCCCGCAGTACCCGCCGATTTCACTGGAAAGCGATTGTCCGGTCTCGACCTCTCCGGCCTCAACCTTTCGGGTGTGACTTTTCGCGCCGCACGGCTCAACAAGACGAAGCTCGCCGGCGCGAAACTTGATCGCGCGATCCTCGACCAAGCATGGCTGCTCGAGGCGGACCTGACGGGCGCAAGCCTGAAGGGCGCCAACCTGTTTGCCTCGCAGATGGCTCGTGCTCGTCTCGACGGCGCCGATCTCGCCGGCGCACGCGTTGCTGCCGATCTTACCGGCGCGAGCCTTGTCGGCGCCTCGATCGCGGACGCGAACTTGAGCGCCGACATGCGCAACCAGTCGATGGGCCTCATGCGCGCGGTCCTGAGATCCGCCAATCTTCAGGGGATCAACGCACGCAGCGCCGACCTGTCTCGCGTCGATCTCGAATTTGCTGCCCTCAGGGGTGCCGACCTGACGGGCGCCTCGCTCAGGAATGCCCAGCTGGGGGGCGCCGACTTGACCGGCATCACCGTCATCGACACCGATTTCGACGGCGCCGATCTCGCATCAGCGAAGTTGATCGCTCCGATTGGCCTCGACCAGGCAAAAAATTTCAACAAGGCGAAAAATCGCGACCGCCTGATCAGCGAATGAGGAAGGATTGCCGGATGCGATGGACACTGGCCTCGATTGCGCTGCTGTTGGCAAGCACCGGCGAGCTTGGCGCGCAAGGCAAAGGCATCCGCCTTTGGAACCTGACCACGTCAACTATTTCTGGTTTTCAACTTTCACCGGCGGGAAAGAACGACTGGGGTCCTAACCAAACGCTGAACGACAAGGACAAGGAGGTCGACCACGACGAGCGCTTACGCATCACAGGCGTGGAGCCTGGACGCTACGATGCCAAAGTCGGCTATCGCGGCTCGAAGCAATGCTTTGTGAGGGATATTGAAATCAACGCGGATGCGGTGTTTTCGATCTCAGACAAGGACTTGAAGGACTGCAATAAGAAGTAACGTTGCATCAAATGATGATTCAGCCCACGGACGTCGCTCCACCGCCCTCCGCCTTGTCGTTGGTGTGCGGATATTCGCAACGCCACTTCACCGCCGTCCATTTCGGGTGCTCGCCCACCCACTGCGCGATGTAGGGCTGCGCCGCCATGGCGCATTGCTTCAGCGACGCGTTCGAGGAAAAAATCAGATGGGTCTCCTCGCACGTGGTTGGCGACAGCACGGCACATACGGTGATGATCAGGTCTATCGGATTCATGCCTGCCATCCTGAGGGCTGTTTGTCCGGACAGATAACACGGAATAGCTACGGAACCGCCAGAACGAAGTTTCACTAGCCTGTGAAAATGCGGAGTTCCGGCAAGATCATCGAGACCGGTCTAACTTTTTGTTTGAGCATGCTCGTTTCGGAAAGCCGGTGCCAATGTGCACCCCTTGGTCCGGATCATGCTCTAGAAATTGACACCAAAGACCAGCCGCGCCTGGTGGCGCTCGAAATTGACCAGATCAAGTGCGGCATTCGATGCGGCCGGACGTCCCCACGCCTGAACGCTCCAGCTTGCGGTCAGCCGTGAACGTTCCGACAGCTGGAAATACGCGGTTGGGCCGATAAAAAACGCCTGGCCCGCAAGTTCCTCCAGACCGATGCCCTCATATCGCCGCAGATACCGCGCTTCACCGCCGAGCAGCAGGCCTGGGCGTATCTGCGCCATCAATCCGAACGCCGCGCCAACGGTCGAATCCTGCTCGGCCGCTCCTATTGCCAAGAGACGCGTCCATTCCGGCTGATAGATCAGGTTGAGTGTCGCGATGGCGAGGTCGGGAATCAACTCCCGGTCGAACGCGAGCGTGAATTCCGTGCCGAAATTTCGGACCGCCACCGCACTGGTATCATTGATACGGCTGAAATTGCTCTCGACGGCGAATGTCAGACCAAAGGGCGCGGCGTCTCGATCCAGAAATTTGTAGCGCAAATCGACGGAAAGACCCTGCCACGCCAGTTGCCGGCGATCTTCAAGACCTGGAACGCCTTTAATGTCGTGAGCGGCAAAAGCGCCTCCCACTTCGATCCGGAAATTCCTGAAGGGCACGAGCTCCAGTTCGAGCTCCTGGCCGACCGCCCGATACTTACCGCTATTGCTGCCAAAGCGCCCGGTCGTCTGGCTTTGAAACTCCCGTTCTCCGACATTGCCGACATCCGCGCCGATCATGAAGCCGAAGATGTGCTCGGTATCGATGCCCTCGGCATGAACGCAAGGCGGAAGCAACGCGGAGAGGCACACGATTGCCACCCGGAACGTGTTGGCACTGGTAGGCATTCACATTCCGGAAGCCATGGGTGAACGGAAACCGACAACGGCGCTGACCACCCTAGCACAGGCCGGGGACCGACGGCGAGGCATCGTAACGCTCGGTCCCCAAGGACCACACAAGAGCAGGAGTGGTCGAAGCCCCCGCCCGTCCGAGCGAGGCTCATCTCATATCGCTGTGTTTTGATTTGCCCTTGCAGACAGGCTGGCGTCGGTCCGATGTTTGAAGTCGCTTTTTCGAAATCGTTGGAAGGACGCCTGCCACGGCCCGAAGCCGGCATTGCCGATCGAGCCGGGCAGATCGTTTTTCTACTTGCGCGCTGCGCAGGCGTACATGTTGATTTCCATGCCGACCGACACTTCGACGATCTTCGGAGTTTTCCAGGTCATTCAGCTCCTCCCAATAATTTGGCGCGATGCTCACGCCGAAGTTGAACCTAGGGCCACCTCGGAAGTAACGCAAGTGCGGAAGGCCGATGCTTGAACACGAGCGGTACAAGTCTGACAGCGGATATTTCTCTCTTGGACAAAGCTATTTCGCTCTCGGACAAGGCCCCGCGCTATCCGCACGTTTGAGTAGCGATCTGACGAATTCGGTTTGCCTGCCCGAGCGGTATGTGGAACGTTTGGGGCTTCAGTCGGTATCGAGGTGTCTGGATGCCAACGACGAATATGAATCCCGGTTCTTTCGGCGACCGCGGCCCTCTGTTGCGATGGCTGGTGTTCACCGGTCTCTGGGTTTTTGCATTTGTTCTTCTTTGGCGCTTCGGACTGATCCGGCAGATGGTCGCAGGTGATCGCACCTATCTCTCGTCGATCATCGCTCTACTTTATTTGGCGGCGTCGATGCACTGCCTGTGGCGCACGATCGTGATCTCGCGCGAGGGCGACGCGGCCCGGCGCGGCGGAGCATTGATCGCGGTCAGTTCGGGCGGCCTTCATCTCGACGGTGACGCGATCGTCGTCGAAGGCGCCGGCAGGTTGCCACCGGGTCTCGTGTCCGCGCACATCCGTGACCTGGCGGTCAAGGCGCAGTTGCAGGGTCCGCGCAGACTAGACCAGACACTGCTGCTGCGCGGACTTGCGAGCCGCCTCCGCGGCTCCAACCAGTTCGGCGCCTTCGCCGGCGATACGCTGATGAAGCTCGGCCTGCTCGGCACGATCATCGGCTTCATCATGATGCTGGCGCCAATCGCGGGGCTTGACCCCGGCGATCGCAGCACGGTCCGATCCTCGATGAACCTGATGAGCGATGGCATGGCGGTCGCCATGTACACAACGCTCGCCGGCCTTGTCGGCTCGATCCTGGTCCGGATCCAGTACTACATGCTCGACGATGCAACCGCGAAGCTATTCGCCTATGCCGTCGACCTGACGGAAGTCCGTGTCGTTTCGGTCCTCGAAGATCGGCCAGGAGCGGCCGAATGATCGATGAGTTTGAGTTGATGCCGCAGGAGGAGCCGTTCGATCCGTTCGCGGTCATGCTATTCAAGGCGCTGCAGGTTCTGGCCTTCCTGTTTTTCATCGCACTGCTAGCTATCGCGCCCGAGGCAAAGGATGGCAAGGTAGACAGCAAGGCTGAATTTCTCGTGACGATGAGCTGGCCCGATCAGCACCCTGACGACTTCGACATGTTCGTGCAGGATCCTCTCGGCAATATGGTCTGGTACCGCCGGCGCGAGGCTGGGTTCATGCTTCTCGATCGCGATGATCGCGGCGGCGCCAATGATTTCATCCTGGTCAACGGACGCAAGATCCTGTCGCCGATCCGCCAGGAAACGGTGAGCATCCGCGGGATTGTCGCCGGCGAGTACACCGTCAACGTCTACCATTTCATTGCGATGGGCCGCGAACCCGTACCGGTTTCGGTGAAGGTCGAGAAACTCAACCCGACCGTCCAGGTCGTTTATTACGATACGCTGATGCTACAAGGCGCCGGGACCGAGCGGACGGCCGTCCGCTTCTCGATCGACGGCAGCGGCGCTATCGTCGAGGTGAACAGCCGCGACAAGTCGCTTCTGCAAACGCTGCGCAACGCGCGCCGCAACGCGGGGTGACAACGATGGGACTGCAGACGGAAATTGTGGGTCTATCGGTCGCCTACGTGGTGTTGGCGGCGCTGTTGCTTGTTGTCGTATTGCGCGTTCGCGCCCCTTGGCCGGTCAAGCTTGCCACGGTTCTCGTGACCAGCGCCTTTTATTGCGTGGCGTTCTTCCGCATCGAAGGCCTGCCTGGATGGTCAGCGGCCGCGCCACTGCCGCCCCAGTTTCAATTGCTCTGGGCGCGGGTGGTCGACCCGAACCCGCTCGATCGGGATTCCGGCGCGGTCCATGTCTGGGTCGAGGAGCTCGATGCTGCCAATATTCCCGTCGGTCAGCCGCGCGCCTATCGACTACCGTATTCGGCGGCGCTCGCCGCCAAGGTGGAAGCCGCGCGCGATGAAATCCTGAAAGGCCATCCACAGGGCGGGCGCGCGGCCGACTACGGGACCGGCAACGGACAGCCCGCCCCGGAAGGTCCTTCGGACGTCTCGAATCTTCGTCCCACCGCTGCGCCTGGCGGCGACCCGACGGGCGGCGGTCCGCTCGATCTGTCATTCCTGACCGGCGAAGCCGGCAACATCGAATTCGCGCCGCTGCCCGTTCCGATTCTTCCGCCCAAGGACGCGCCTTGAGTCCCGGCGTCTCGCCGCGAGGATGTTAAGTCCGCTTCCACTAGAGCATGATCCGGAAAAGTGGGTACCGGTTTTCCCTCGCGACAAACGCAAAGCGTTTGCGCGGAGATCATGCTCAAACAAAAGGTTGGAGCGGGATGACGATTCGAAGAAAAGTCATCACGCTCTAACGGCTACTTCAATAATCGCAACAGCGCTTGCCCGGCTGGCGTATTCAGTTCCTTGACGTCCAGCGTGCCGTCCTTATCCGGATTGGCGGCGTTAAACCGTTGCTCCACGACCGCAAGATACTCATCTGATGTCAGCGTTCCGTCGTGATCGGGATCGGCAGCAGCCAGTTCCCTGGCACTCAGCCTGCCCGCCAATTCGCGCCTGTCGAGGGTGCCGTCACGATCCCGATCGAGCTTTGCGAACAACGCTGACGCAGCCTTCTTGACCTCCGCGAGGTCGAGCGTTCCGTCGTTATCGGTGTCGAACATCTTGATCGGATTGGCGCGACGGCCGGCCGCGAAGGCCGGCTCCGCCAATGCCGAAGCAGCTAACGCCGCTACAATGCACCGACGCGATATCATGGTCGATCTCCAGTCTCGCGGGCCAACGTCCACGGCGCCGGGATCGACCGCGCCAACAGGCGCAGCCGGTCACCGTCGGCGTTCATCCCGCGTCCTCAGCAGTCCTTGTCAGCCTGCGCGGTCTGGCCACTGGGCGGTTCGCCCTTGGGCTGCTCTGCGACCGAGGGTTGGGCATGCATCTCTCGCTGCCCCTCTTGCGTACCCATCTGGCCGCCGGGCTTGGCGCCTTCCGCCTGTTGCGCGCCGGTCGGCTGTCCCTGCATCTGTCGCTGCGTGTCTTGCTCAGAGGTTGCTACCCCTCCGCTTGCGCGGTTCATGGTGCTGGTCGGCGGGTGCTCTTTCGTATCGGTCGCGGCACCAACCGTCTGGCTAGTGCTCTGCGATGCGGGTCCGGAACCTGCATCCTTCAAGTTTGCGGCGCGGCCTGCGGTATCGCAGGGGCCAGCCAGCGCTGTGCCGGCGCTCAAAACGACAATCGAGCAACCAGCGAGAATAAGTTGTTTCGTCTTCATCTGCGTCTCCTTTTCCTGCTCACGTGCGCCTCGGCGTACCAGGGACGAACGGGAAACCGACTGGCAGGCTGCAGGTTCCGGGTGGCAGAGCGAATCCTGATATTGTTTAATCAAGCGCGGTTTATCGGCACCGTATCAGGAATTGAATTTCGCGAGGCCCTGCATGGGATTATTTCACACGCCATTGCTGATCGCACTGCTCAGCGTCGGTTTTGCGTGGTCGGCAACGGCTCAAGACAGACAGCTTGACCACGCGGCGCCAAGCGCAGCAGCCATTCCCGCTATCATGCCGCCATCGCTGACCGGGAAGGAACGCCTCGGCAGGAAGTGGATGGACGAGCAACGGATCGACAATTGCAACGTGCCGTTCAACAAACGCGGGAGCAAGCCGCGGCCCAGTACCTGCCCGCATGTTCCGACGGGATGATCAGCGTCGACGTAGAGACGGCGATATCAACCGATCAGACGGCGGGGTTGGCCGCGGC
>JBJMTR010000466.1:0-3615 GCA_045811565.1 Bradyrhizobium sp. | reverse complement strand
GACATGGTGGTGCTTGCCGTTCCCGTTGCCTTTCTGCTGCGCATCGGGCTGAAGACCGGATTTCGCCCCTTCGAACTTGTCGCGCTCGGCTGCGCGCTGGGGCTTTTCCTCAGTTTCGCCTGCTTCGGCCTGCCGGTCGGGCTTGGCATCACACTGATCGTCTGCGCGCTAATTCTGCGCCGCGCCGGCGTGTGGAGGCGGCGAGAGCCGGCGCCGTGCCTGGCCGTCGACCGGGCCTGATCCGGACCCAGTCGGCTCACGACTTCCGTTGCCGACTTCGCGAAACCGTCTTGTCAGCCGGCCTGAATAGTTGTTCAGTTCTTCACGGCGATCAACGCTCAAAGCTCGAAGACGCCCGCGCTCATTGGGCCCACGCCGGGTCCGCGGGCGCGCTGGGACGGGGAAACGGCCATGGTCTACCGGCGAACCAATCAGGTGGTGAAGCGGCTGGCGGCACGGCGCAGCGCCATTTTGGCGGCGGCACGGGATGCGGCCGCCGATGGCGGCATGGCCGCGGTGCAGATCGCCCCGGTTGCGGTCCGCGCCAATGTCGCGGCCGGCACGGTGTACCGCTATTTCCCGTCCAAGGCCGAACTGATTTCCGAACTGATCGCCGACGTCTCGCGCGATGAGCTCGCCGCGATCCGCCGCGCTGCGGATGCGGCGCCTGGTCCCTCGTCGGCGCTAGCGGCCGCCGTCACCACCGTGGCGGTCCACGTGCTGTCGCAGCGCCGGCTCGCCTGGGGCATTTTGGCCGAGCCGGTCGATGTCGATGTCACCGCGTCAAGGCTGGCCAGCCGCCGCGAAATCTCCGGCGAAATCGCCAGCCGAATCGACGCCGCCGTGCGTGCCGGCCATCTTCCGGCGCAGGACATCTCGCTGGCCGCCACGGCGCTGCTCGGCGCGCTGCATGAATCCCTGGTCGGCCCGCTCGCGCCGGACAATCTGGATGATCCGGCAAGGCTGCGCGATGCGGTGCAAACCGTGACGCTGCTCGCGCTCCGGGCCGTCGGCGTGATGGACGCCCGCGCCCGCGGCCTCGTGGTGCAAGCCGTATTGCCGGCGAAGACGCTGGTGGGGGCGTAGCCTGTTATTCATCATCATTCCGGGGCGTGCGTAAGCACGAACCCGGAAACTTGCGCCACAAGCTCGGGGTCCGGGTTCATGCCGATCCGCGCCCCGGAATGACGACGTCGCCGGGAGCGCGCGTCACATATCCGAGTCACCATCGGGGCCGACGGAGGCGATGCGCACCATATTGGTGGTGCCGGGCGCGCGGAGCGGGACCCCGGCGACGATGATCACGCGCTGGCCGGCTTTGGCAAAGCCATCGCGAAACGCAATGCTGCCGGCGCGGCTCACCATGTCGTCCAGGTCTTTCGCGTCTTCCGCGACCACGCAATGCACGCCCCAGACCGCGGACAGCTTGCGCCCGGTCGAAAGGTTCGGGGTGATCGCGACCACCGGCGGCTTCGGCCGCTCGCGCGCGACCCGCAGCGCAGTAGATCCTGAACTGGTCCAGCAGATGATCGCCGACAGATCGAGCGTTTCCGCCATCTGCCGCGCGGCATCCGCGATCGCATCGCCAACCGTCGGCTCCGGCTCGGCCCGCTGCGCGTTGAGCAAGCCGCGATAGGTCGGATCGCGCTCCACTTCCTCGCCGATGCGGTTCATGGTCGAGACCGCTTCCACCGGGAATTTGCCGGCGGCCGATTCCGCCGACAGCATGATCGCGTCGGCGCCTTCGTAGACAGCGTTCGCGACGTCGGAGACCTCGGCGCGTGTCGGCACCGGCGCCACGATCATCGATTCCAGCATTTGCGTTGCCACCACCACCGGCTTTCCGGCGCGGCGCGCCATCCGCGTCATCTGTTTCTGCAGGCCCGGCACCTGCTCCAGCGGCAGTTCGACGCCGAGATCGCCGCGTGCCACCATCAGCGCGTCGGAGGCCTCGATGATGTCGGCGAGCCGATCGATCGCCTGCGGCTTCTCGATCTTGGCCATCACCGCGGCGCGGCCGCGGATCAGCTTCTTGGCTTCGTTGACGTCCTCCGCGCGCTGCACAAAGGAGAGCGCGACCCAGTCAATCCCCGTCACAAGCGCGGCTTCGAGGTCGGCACGGTCCTTCGGCGTCATCGCCGAGACCGGCAGATCGGTATCGGGCAGGCTGACGCCCTTGCGGTCCGACATCTTGCCGCCGATCACCACCCGCGTGACCGTGCGGTCGGCTGAGGTTTCTTCCGCGATCAGCCGCACCTTGCCATCGTCGAGCAACAGCGCGTGACCGGGCCTCAGCGCGGCCAGGATTTCCGGATGGGGAAGCTGGACGCGGGTGTTGTCACCCGGCGCCTTGTCGGAATCGAGCACAAAACTTTGGCCGTTGTGGAGCTGGGTCGAGCCCTCGGTGAACGAGCCGAGGCGCAGCTTCGGTCCCTGCAGGTCAACGAGAATCCCGATCGGCCGGCCGTAGCTGCTCTCCACGTTGCGGATGGTCTTGACCAACTCGCGCATCTTGTCATGCGCGGTGTGGCTCATATTGATGCGGAAGACGTCGGCGCCCGCTTCGAACAGGCGGCGGATCATCGCGCTGTCCGAAGAGGCAGGGCCAAGGGTGGCGAGGATCTTGATACGGCGCAGTCGTCTCATTGCTTGCTTCCGGGCGTGGCGGCTGGCGGCAGACCAGGCGCGCCCGGAGGCGTTCCGCCCGTCGAATTGGGCAGGCCCGGCACCCCGCTCGGTCCGCCCGGACCGCCCGGAGAGACCGTTCCCGGAATTCCCGGCACCCGCTGGCCAGGCTGTTCATTGGCTTCGGTCAGTTGCACGGTCCACGCTCGCTGCTCGCCGGTATCGACCTCGAAGAAGCCAGTCCGGTCGTAGCCGCGCGCCAGGCAATTCTCGGTGCCCTTGATGGTGAATTCCTTGTCGCGCGAGCACATGAAAGCCTGCCCCGACCATTCGCCGCCGCGATCATAGTCGAGCGCGTAAACGTAATAATAACGCGCCACCAGCGTTCCGCGCAGCAGCGTCTCACAGCTCCGCGAGGAGACGTTCCACCAGCCTTCGGTGGTCCAGCCCTCGGCATCCTTGTAGCCAAGCGCGATGCCGACCCGGCTCGAGGTGTTGTTGCAGAGACGGAAGTCCGCCGCCGCCGGGCTGTTCCACAGGCACGTCACGACAAGCGCGAGAACCGGCATCAGGCCGGCCATCAGGCGAGCGGAAAAGCGGGAGGGAGAAGGGGGACATTTTGCGGTCATGCGGCGAAGCTATATCAAATCATTGACGATTTCGCGTAGCCCGGCGGGACCTGTCAACGGCCGGGAAGCGCGTTTCCCGCGCTATCGGAAACCTGGATTCCGCCTCAGATCGAGCTGTTTGCGCGGCGATGTGGCAAAATCTGTGACAATTCCCACCTGATATCAATATGGTGAGCTTTATTTGAGCATGCTCTTCGGAAAACCGGTGTCCACTTTTCCGGGTCATGCAATGCAAACCGCGGGATGACGGCCATGACGATTGACGACAAAACCAGAACAGAACTTGAAGCCGCGGTCTTCCGGCGCCTGGTCCAGCATCTGCGCAGCCGGACCGACGTCCAGAACATCGATCTGATGAATT
>JBJMTR010000465.1:0-4286 GCA_045811565.1 Bradyrhizobium sp. | reverse complement strand
ATCGTGCGCGGCGAGCCGTCCCCACGAAAATGCCAGCCGGTTCATCTCGATTGCCGCACCGTTGAGCTCGATCGCCTTCATAATGGCTTCCAGCGATAGCGGGATCGCGCCGCGCTGGAAGGCGAAGCCGAGCATGAAAGAATTCGTGGCGATGCTGTCGCCCATCAGCGCGGTGGCAAGGCCGGTCGCGTCGAGCACGTCGAGATCGCCAGGCCTGACGGCTTCGTTGAGCGCGTCACGCATCGCACCGGCCTCGAAATCGATGTCGGGATTGATCACGAAGCTTGCGGTCGGCAGCAGGTCGGCGTTGACCACCGCGCGCGTGAGGCCGCGCTCGGCACGGCTCAGCGCCGGGATGCTGGTGGCGACGACGATGTCGCAGCCGAGAATGAGATTAGCGTTGCCTGGACCGATACGGACGTTGGCGAGATCATCCGACGATGGCGCGATGCGGACATGGCTCATGACCGCTCCGTTCTTCAGCGACAACCCGCAGAAGTCGAGCGTCGAGCACGCCTTGCCGTCGACATGGGCGGCCATGCCGAGCAGCGCGCCTATGGTGATGACGCCGGTGCCGCCGATACCGGTGACCAGGATATTGAACGGCCCTTCCAGCGCCGGTGTCGCCGGCAGCGGCAAATCGGCAAACAGCGCCGACGGATCGGCCGCGGCGCGATCGGCCTTCCTCAGCCTGCCGCCATGCACGGTGACAAAGCTCGGGCAAAAGCCCTCGATGCAGGAAAAGTCCTTGTTGCAGTTCGACTGGTCGATCCGCCGCTTGCGGCCGAATTCGGTTTCTAACGGCTGCACCGAGACGCAGTTCGAGACCTGCGAGCAGTCGCCGCAACCCTCGCACACGCGTTCGTTGATGAAGACGCGCTTCGGCGGATCGGGATAGAGCCCGCGCTTGCGGCGCCGGCGCTTTTCCGCCGCGCAGGTCTGGTCGTAGATCAGGACGGTGAGACCTTTGACCTCGCGCAGCTCCTTCTGCACGGCATCGAGCTCGCGGCGGTGATGGACCGTCGCGCCGGGCGGGAAATAGTTGCTGGGATATTTGTCGGGATCGTCGGAAACGATAGCGAGGCGTTTTGCGCCTTCTGCGGAAACCTGATGCGCGATCTGCGAAACGGTCAACCCGCCCTCGGCGGGCTGACCGCCGGTCATCGCCACCGCGTCGTTATACAGGATCTTGTAGGTGATGTTGACGCCGGCCGCGGCTGCGGCGCGCAATGCCAGCAAGCCGGAATGGGTGTAGGTGCCGTCGCCCAAATTCTGGAACACGTGCTGCTCGCTGGTGAACGGCGCCTGCCCGATCCAGCTGACGCCTTCGCCTCCCATATGCGAGATCGTCGCGGTGCGGCGGCTCGGCACCGAAAGCGCCATGCCGTGACAGCCGATGCCCGCCATCGCGCGGCTGCCCTCGGGCACTTTTGTGGATGTATTGTGCGGACAGCCGGAGCAGAAATACGGCGTGCGCTGCAGTTTGGCGGCGCCGATGCCATCCGCCGGGCGATCGAAAGCTTCGAGCTTGGCCAGGCGCTGTTCGAGCGCCGGGCTGCGATGCCCGAGTTTGCGCAAGCGCGCGACCACGGCGGCCGCCACCATCGTCGGCGTCAGTTCGCCTTCGCTCGGCAACAGCATCGCGCCGGTCTCGTCGCGCTTGCCGACCACCGTGGGGCGCTTTGATGCATCGACGTTGTAGAGAATACGAACCAGTTGATCCTCAATAAAGCCGCGCTTTTCCTCGACCACCAGAACGTCCTGCAGACCTTCCGCAAAACCGCGCGCGCCGGCTGCTTCCAGCGGCCAGGTCAGGGCGACCTTGTAGATGCGCAAGCCCAGCGCCTGCGCTTCGCTATCGGTGACGCCGAGATCCGCCAGCGCCTGCCGCAGATCGAGATAGGCCTTGCCGGTCGCCATGATGCCGAGCCGCGCCGGCTTGGAGTCGAGCACGACGCGGTCGAAGCGATTGACCCGTGCGAAGGCCGCGAGCGCTTCCATTTTCGGGCCGTGCAGCCGCTTCTCCTGCTCCAGCGGCGCGTCGGGCCAGCGGATGCCGAGGCCGCCGGGCGGCATCTCGAAATCCTCAGGCATGATGATCTTGATGCGGTCGGGATCGCTGACGATCGAGGCCGAGCTTTCGACCGTCTCCGAGATCGCCTTGAAGCCGACCCAGCAACCGGAATAGCGCGACAGCGCAAAGCCGAGGATGCCGAGATCGAGATAATCCTGCAGGGTTGCGGGATTGACGACCGGCATCAGCGCGGCGGCAAACACCTGCTCACTTTGATGCGCGAGCGTTGAGGACTGGCAGCCGTGATCGTCGCCGGCGAGCGCAATCACCCCGCCGTTTTGCGAGGTGCCGGCCGAATTGGCGTGCTTGAGCGCATCGAGGGACCGGTCAACGCCGGGCCCCTTACCGTACCAGATGCCAAAGACGCCATCGACCTTGGCGCCGGGAAACATCCCGACCTGCTGGCTGCCCCACACAGCGGTCGCCGCGAGATCCTCATTCAGGCCCGGCACGAAGGCGATGTCGTGCTCCTTGAGGAAGGATTTCGCGCGCCACAGCGCGTGGTCATACATCCCGAGCGGCGAGCCGCGATAGCCGGAGATGAAGCCTGCGGTGTTAAGACCCTGGGCGCGGTCACGTTCGCGCTGCAACATCGGCAGCCGGACCAGCGCCTGCGTACCGGAAAGGAATATTCGCTTCGCATCCAGCCGGTACTTGTCGTCCAGTCCAACTTCCATCAATGCCATTGTCCGTTCCCCGTCCCGCGTTTGCCTTGCGGTTATTCGAACCGCTCTCGTTCACAGCAACATGCACTGATTTTGCTATGCATGGACAGCCCCGATCCATGGCCGCAGGACATATCTCGGTACATCCCACGCCTCCGCCGGGCCCTTGCCGAACCGGCGCTTCTTTGAAACGCTGGCGGCAATGGGAGAACAAAAAATGGCCCGCCTGCCCTATCTTGAAGCCGACCAGGTCGCCCCCGAATATCGCGACATGCTCAAGCGCAATACCAACCTGCACAAGCTCCTGGTCAACTCGCCCGATATGGCGCGCGCCTTCAGCGGAATGGGCGGCTATATCCGCTTCAAGAGCAAGCTCGACCCGCGGCTGCGCGAGCTCGCGATCCTCCAGGTCGGTTGGCTGGAGAAGTCAGAATACGAATTCACCCATCACGTGAAGATCGGCAAGCAATTCGGTGTCACCGACGACGACATTGCGGGGGTGATCGCCGAGACCGAGGGCAAATCCTCCAAGCTCGAGCCGTTGGCGAAGGCGATCCTGAGAGGCGCCCGCGAGATGGTACGTGAACTGGCGATGTCGGAGGCGACTTTCGCCGAAATCAAGAGGGAGCTGTCGGACGAGCAGATGACCGATCTCGTGCTCACCATCGCGTTCTATTGCGCCGTGGTGCGCGTACTTGCGACGATGAAGATCGACAACGAGCCCTATTATAATGAGGTACTGCAACAGTACCCGATCCCGGGAGTGAACTGAGATGCGCCTGAAAGATCGTGTCGCCATCGTGGTCGGCGCCGGCCAGAGCCCCGGCGAAGGCATCGGCAACGGCCGCGCCACCGCGCTCACGTTTGCGCGCGAGGGCGCCAAGGTGCTGTGCGTCGATCACAACCTCGCTTCAGCGCGGGAAACCGTCGACATGATCCGCGCCAAAGCGGGAACGGCCGAAGCTTTCGAGGCCGACGTCACCGCGAATGCCGACATCAAGGCGATGGTGGCGGACGCGCAGGGCCGCTGGGGCAAGATCGATATCCTGCACAACAATGTCGGCGTCAGCCTTTCCGGCGGCGATGCGGAACTGCTCGACATCACCGAGGAAGCCTTCGACCGCTGCGTGGCGATCAACCTCAAGAGCTGCATCCTTGCCGCCAAGCACGTGATCCCGATCATGCGTCAACAGAACAGCGGCGCCATCATCAACATCTCCTCGATGGCGGCGATTACCACCTACCCCTACGTCGCCTACAAGGCGACGAAGTCGGCGATGATTTCCTTCACCGAGCAACTCGCCTATCAGAACGCGCAATACGGTATCCGCGCCAACGTCATCCTGCCCGGCCTGATGAATACGCCGATGGCGGTCGATACCCGCGCCCGCGAATTCAACAAGAGCCGCGCCGAAGTCGAGGCCGAGCGCGACAGCAAGGTGCCGCTGCGGCAGAAGATGGGAACCGGCTGGGACGTCGCCAATGCCGCGCTGTTCCTGGCTTCCGATGAGGCAAGCTTTATCACCGGCGTCACATTGCCTGTGGAT
>JBJMTR010000464.1:0-13695 GCA_045811565.1 Bradyrhizobium sp. | reverse complement strand
CTGCGTGAACGGAAACACGAAGCCGGTGACGCTGGTCAGGACCGTGAACAGCAGGAAGGTCGCGGTCAGCCCCGGCATCTGTCTGGACCCAAGCAGGCCGAACATCACAAGGAGACCTGTCACGATTGCAATCAGGCTGATGATCACGTGAACGAGCGTGAACGTCGCCAAGCTCATACCTAAAACCATGTGGTGTACTCCCCGTTGAGGACCCGTCGGAGGTTACGACGCAACGGAATAAATTGCCACATGCATACTTGGCAGGATCGCCAGCATATGATGCCGGTAAAGGTACGGACTTGCCCGAATTGTTTGCAGGGCTGTCACAAATGACAGCACAGGGCAGGTGCATGGAAAAGTTCAATCAATAATAGCGCGGGATCGCGCCGCTATGCGGCGTCTTCCGGTTCGAGAGATCGAACAGCACTTGATCGACATAGCACCAGCCCCAGCCTTCCGGCGGATCGTAGCCTTCAATGATCGGATGGCCGGTTGAGTGGAAATGCGCGGTGGCGTGCTTGTTCGGGGAGTCGTCGCAGCAGCCGACATGGCCGCAAGTGCGGCAGATCCGCAAATGCAGCCATCGGCTGCCGCTCTGCAAGCATTCCTCGCAGCCCAGCGCGCTCGGTGTGACGTTTTGGATGCCGGCGATATGGCCGCAGCCTTTGGCCGTCACTGACGTCACACCTCGGTTGTGTCAAAGAACATCATGTCGGCGCCGCCGGTTGCGAATTTCGGCAGATCGGCCGCGGTGGCCTTGCCCTCCGGGCTGCCGAAAGCCGCCTGGACGGCAGCCATGTTGTCGAACGTCAGTATCGCCACCAGGTGGACGCCGGCAGGCCCGGCGGGAGTGGCCACCTTCCCCTGACTGATCTGGTAGTTTCTGAGACCCGGCATTTTCTTGGCCAGTGGGACGTGGGTCTCGGCGTAGTATTTGTCGAAGGCAGCGGGATCTTTCGGTGTCTTATAGTTCACCACGACTTGAGCCATTGGGCTTTTTCCTCCGTTTATTGTCGTTGATCCGAGACCTGCATCCTAGAGCATGATCGAGAAAAGTGGATACCGGTTCTCGGAAAAGATCATGCTCAAACGAAAAGATTGATTCGAAGAAAAGTCGTCCTGCTAAAGCGACGGCTTCGCGCTGTCGCCGAGAAAACCGTGCAGCGCCGCCACCACCTGCGCGCCCTCGCCGATCGCCCCGCCGACCCGCTTGACCGACCCCGAGCGCACATCGCCGACCGCGAACACGCCGGGCACCGTGGTCTCCAGCGAGGCGGCCTGGCGATTATTCTGGTCGCCCGGAACGCCGGTCAGCACAAAACCGGCGCGGTCGACCTTGACGCCGCAGCCGTCGAGCCAGCCCGTCGCCGGATCGGCGCCGACGAACAGGAACAGATTGCGGATATCGAGCGTGTATTGTTCGGGGGACAGGCGGCTACGCCAGCGCACGCGTTCCAGCGAAGCATCTGCGGCGCCTTCGAGAGCGACGACCTCGGTATTGAACATCAACTCGATGTTGGGTGTCGCCTCGATGCGCTCGATCAGATAGCGCGACATGCTCGCCCCGAGGCCGCCGCCGCGGATCATCATGTAAACCTTGCGCGCATGCCCTGACAGGAACACCGCGGCCTGGCCTGCGGAATTTCCGCCGCCAACGAGGGCGACATCCTGGCCGGCGCAGAGTTTTGCTTCGATCGGCGAAGCCCAATACCAGACGCCGCGGCCTTCGAAGGCTTCGAGATTTTCGATTTCGGGCCGGCGATAGCGCGCGCCGCTCGCCACCACGATCGATTTGGCGCGCAGCGTATGTCCGCATTCGGTCGCGAGCGCAAACAGACCATCGCGTTGCGAGCAGTCCAGCGACTTGACCGAAACCGGAATCAGCATTTCTGCACCGAACTTCTGCGCCTGATTGAACGCGCGCCCGGCAAGCGCCTGGCCGGAAATGCCGGTTGGAAACCCCAGATAGTTTTCGATTCTTGCGCTGGCGCCAGCCTGGCCGCCGAACGCACGCGAATCGAAGACCGCGACCGACAATCCTTCGGAAGCCGCGTAGACGGCCGTGGCAAGCCCGGCCGGGCCGCTGCCGACCACCGCGACGTCATAGAGCTTGTCATGCGCATGGCCACCGATCATGCCCATCGCCAGGGCGAGCGAGGTCTCGGACGGATTGCGCAACACCGTGCCGTCCGGACAGACTACCAGCGGCAGATCGGCGCGCGCGGCCGAATAGCGCGCGACCAGATCGGCGGCGTCCTTATCGGTCGCCGGATCGAGCACATGGTGCGGCTGCCCGTTCCGCGCCAGGAAGTTTTGCAAACGCGCGATGTCGCCGAGTGCGGCCGGGCCGATCAGGACCGGACCGCCGACGCCGCCCTGGATCAAGCTTACCCGGCGCAAGATCAGCGCGCGCATGATGCGCTCGCCGAGGTCGGCTTCGGCGACCAGCAGCGCGCGCAACTTCTCCGGCGGAATCAACAGCGTTTCGACGTCACCTTCGGCATGGCCGTCGACGAGTGCGACCCGGCCGGAGAGCTGGCCGATCTCGGCCAGGAATTGACCCGCCCGCTGATCGATCACCGGCGTGACATGGCCGAAGCCGTCCCGCTGGGTGATCGCAACCGTGCCGGACAGCACGACGAACATTCCGGGTCCGGGCTTGCCGGTCTCGAACAGCGCTTCGCCATGCTTGTAGCTGCGCACTTCGCCGAAGCGGCGCATGCGGTCGATTTCGTGGGCGGTCAGCGTCGGGAAGGTCTGCTCGTGGCGTGGAAACGCAAAGGACATCGGGCCATTTGCCGAACTGATCGTCGTGCCGTCTGCAGTCATCTCAGCTACTCGCTTCTCCAAACGGACGACTCCAGCCGCTGCGAAAGGCATGTTCGGGACGGCCATCGACGGGTCGGGAATTTTGCCGGCCGCTACCGGTCCGGCTCCTTCCCGCCCGCGTCATCTGATGCGGCATCCCTGTGTTCGGAAGAAGACGGCGCGACATCGCCGCGCCCCCTCGCCTGCGATTTCCGCCGCTTGAGATTTTCGCGCAACGCCAGTTTGAGGCGGTCCCGCCTTGAATCCGTCGCCGGTGGGCCGCCTCGCCGCGCGCGTTTGCCTTGATCGTCCTTCATGCTGGACTCGTTCCAATATCTGTCAGAGCGAGAATTGACCGATGGCCAACGCCGATGCACCGGCACCGGTCGCGATCTGCTGGCCTCGCTCGGTCAGATCAATGTGTTTCTCATATTGTGTTTCGTTTCCCACCCCTGCAATCGCCAATTCCGGGGCGCACAATCACGTTGTCGGTGCTGACGGCGGGCAAAATGGCGGAATTCGAGGTCATGAATGGCAGGCTTAGAGCATTCGCCGTCCGCGCCGGGGAAATCGGGAACCGGGTCGGCCCACGAGATCGAATTCGGCAGACGGCTGGCCTCGCGCTGATTTGGTGCCATTTTTAAGGCCGCGCGACCCCGCCCCGTGCTTGCGCCAGAGAGGCCCTTGTGGCAAGAACCGCCACGCCTGTAGGGGCCCCCTGGGGGCCGATTCCATGAATTCCCGGGCATGCTGCCGTAGCTCAGTGGTAGAGCACTCCATTGGTAATGGAGAGGTCGACAGTTCAATCCTGTCTGGCAGCACCATCTCTCCCCCTGAAAGATCAATAGCCTGCTGGTAGGCTCGAGCTTTTCGCGCTGCGCCTGTTACACACGGCTGTTGCACGATGGTTTTAAGAATGGCCGCCCTACCAAGCGTCCCGGCTCCGACTAGTACTTCCGACGACGCATCCCCGCCGACGTGCAAGCGATCCTCGCCAAGTTGCCCAAGGCGACCGGCTTACAGCCTCCGGTCAGGGCGTCGGAGCGGGGCAAGGGTTGCCCGTCACGTCCGTCTACTGACCAATGCTCGTCGCTGCCGCGTTATCCTCTATCGTAACGGCAAATGTTCGACCTGCGACGTTCAAATCGCGCCGTGGTTCCTCGCCGGGTTGTACTATCGGCACCGAGGCCATACTCTGGCACACAGCATCGAAACAATGCTGGATTATGTTTCCCGCCAATGACGCAGCTTCAATCAACCCTGACCTGCCCCGAATGCGGCCATCATGCATTGGAGGAGATGCCTACGGACGCTTGTCAATTCTTCTATGATTGTAGGGGCTGCGGTGTGCGGCTCAAGCCGAAGGCCGGCGACTGCTGCGTGTTCTGCTCGTACGGTTCGGTCGCGTGTCCACCCATTCAGGATGGCCAGTCCTGCTGCTGACCCTCGCTACCAGCCGTACGAGGGCTCCGACATGCGCTTGATGGTCCCCGGATCGTCGGCGGAAATCTCGAAAAGGATGGCTCGTAGGGAACGGCGGGCGACCTTTTCCCCGGGGGCCGTACGAGCTGCCGCGTCCCGACGCTGCCTGACGGCTCCCCGGTCTTGCGCGGTCATCGATATCACTGGGCGCAGGCCCGCTGCTCCCAGGATCGATTGCTCGGTGCTTGGCCGCGAGGCATCCCTGGTAGCGCTCGCTCCGACGCTTCCTGAACGGGCGGCTATACCCGCTTGCCGAACTGTCCGGCAGCGCTTCATCTCTTTTCGTCCCATCATGCGCCTGAGGGCCATTTACCGGAAGGCGAGCGTGGAATCCATCCGTGATGCCAGTCTGGCGCATTGCGCACGCGTAGGCGCGTCCACGCGTCGCCAAGGAGGGCGAAGCGGCACCCGCCGACTTCAAACGGGTGCCGTTCTCGGCGGTGTTTGAGGACGGCGCGTAGGCTTCTTTCGGTGGCAAGCCGATCAGCGGCTCGGGTCTTCGCTAGAGCATGATCCGCAAGCGCGAGAACTTGCGGGCCTCAGTTGCCCTGGCCGCCGATTGCGAAGGCTAGCGATGTGAGAAGGCTCGGTGCCGCGGCGACGGGCCGTTGCTTGCCGCGAGCGGCACTCGCCATGGCGGGTGCATCCGTCGAACTTTTCGCGGATTGATGGGCCACAAACACGCCTGTCCCGACGGCCATCATCACGACATAAAACGCAAATACGCCGCCAACCAATTTCCAGTAGATCTGGCCATTCTCCGGGCAGAGGCTTTCGATTAACCTGCGCATGATTGCCTCCTCATGGAACGAATGCGCGTCGTATAACCTGCGCCCGAAGCGGAGCATGTGACGCAGTTCACACATTCAAATTGGAACACAGAACAGTGACCGGTCCGGAATTGAAAAGACTTCGCGAGGATCTGGGCGAGGCCATCGGCAGGCCCCTCACCGTGGCCGATATGGCGAAGCTGTGCGGCCTGCCGCCTGCCGACGGCGCCAACACGATACGACGATGGGAAGTTACGGGTCCCAGCGCACAGGTCGCCAAGCTGCTTAGCATCCTGGCGATGGCCAGCGATCGTTATCCGATCCTCGACAAGTTCAATGTCTTTGATCACTACGATGTCGCGGAAAAAGACCGCCCGGCCCGCAAGCAGGCCTTCCGCGAACAGATGCGCGACGACGTGCGCCGCCGCCTTGGCTAGAGCATGATCCGGAAAACTGGGCACCGGTTTTCCCTCGCGACAAACGCAAAGCGTCTGCGCGGAGATCATGCTCAAACCAAAGGATAGAGCGGCATGACGATTCGAAGAAAAGCATCACGCGCCAAGCGAAAGCTTCCTGGTTAAGAGAGGGTTTCGGCGTGAGCATGCGCAAGGCCAGGAATTAAGCCTTCCTTCACCATTGATTAGGCCTTCGTTAAGTACAGAAAACGTTTGCTTGCCAACAGGTTGGCTTCTCGTTCGCTGTGATCGGCGAGTGACATCATTTTATTCAAAAGCTGTCTAACTGCACGCCGTGGATGGCGCCCGCACGCGGCGCTCCAAGCGAATTTTAGGAGACCAGCCAATGAAGAAGGCCCTGCTCGCCATCGTGGCCCTCGCAAGCGTCAGCGCGACCGCGCCGGCGTTTGGTGCCGATCTCGGCGCCCGCCCCTATTACAGCAAGGCGCCCGCCTACGGGCCGCAGATCGACAACTGGACCGGCTTCTATATCGGCGGTCATGTCGGCGGCGCGTTCTCTGGCAGCAACAGTTTCAACGGCCTCGTGCTGAGCGACCACAGCGCCCGCCTGATGGGCGGCGTGCAGGCCGGCGCCGATTGGCAGTTCGCGCCGAACTGGCTGGTCGGTGTCGAGGGCCAGTACTCCTGGCTCGGCAACAACAATCTCAACGCGGCCTTCCCCGGCGGCTTCGTCTACAACAACGATCAGCGGGCCATCGCGTCCATTACCGGCCGCGTCGGCTGGACCTGGGGTCCGGGCCTCCTCTACGTCAAAGGCGGTTACGCCTATTCCGACAATCGTGAAATACTGACATTGGCCGGCGTGCCGACCGCCTTCGCGCTCGATCGCAACCATAGCGACGGCTACACCGTCGGCGGCGGCGTGGAATACATGTTCGCCCCGAACTGGTCGGCCAAGGCGGAGTATCAGTATTATGACTTTGGCGACAGCCGCTTCCTTGCCCCGGCTGCGCTGGTGCCGTTCGGCAGCTTCCACAATGACGATCATACCGTGAAGGCCGGCATCAACTATCGCTTCAACTTCGCCGGCCCGGTCTACTGATTGCGCCGCGCCCGAGATTTGAAAAAGCCGGCCTCGCGCCGGCTTTTTGATTCTCGTAGCTTCATCGAGCGAGGTTTGGGCCGCACTCGACCAGGGGGTAAATTCCGGCGTGTGGAACAACGCCGCTCAAATCAAAGCTCACGACCGAAAATCGCGCAAATCCCTTCAATTTCCCGACTTTGTTAACCGGGTGCCGCGATACTGCCCGCGAGGAACATCCAAGCTAGCGCGGGGCATCGGGCAAATGGGGTTGCGGTTGTCAATCGGTAAATTCAAACTTAAGGGCTTCCGCTTTCCACGGTGGGGCGTCAGGGGCAGCCTGTTCGCCGCCTTTGCTGTCATCGCCGGCATGGCGATCGTGATCAGCGCCGGCGCTGCGATGGTGCTGGGACAACTCGGCACCACCATGGTCGACCTCTCCGGGCGGGACATTCCGCGTCTCGCCGCCAGCCTGCAATTGTCGGCGCAGAGCGCCAGCCTAGCCAGTCAGGCGCCGGCGTTGCTCGCCTCGCGCAGCGAAGAGTCCCTGAACGAACGCTCCAGGAAAATGAAGGAGACCCAAGGCATCGCGCTCGAGAAGCTCGGCGAGATCATCGAATTGAGCGCCGACAAGACCATCGTCGCGGCCATGACCGAGACCGTCAAGAACATCGATGAGATGATCCGGAGCCTCGGCTCGGCTGCGCGCGAAAGGCTGGAGAGCGCGGCGCTGCACGAGAAGCAATACGATGCGCTGCGCAAGGCGCAGACCGGTTTCGTCACCGCCTCGGCGCCGGCCATGATGGACGCCCAGAGCCAGATCAACGCGATTCTCGGATCGGCCAATCTGTCCAGCGACGATGCCACCGAGGCCGCACGCACGGTCGGGCAAATCGGCAATGTGGTCGCCAGCACCAACCTGGCGGCCGCCGATCTGACGGCGGCACTGACCGCGAACAACAGCGCCACGCTGGAAGCCATCGAGAAGCAATTCAAGGAGACACAGGCGCGCGTCAAATCGAACCTTGAGATTTTGCCGAAGAACACGGGCACCAAGGCGCTTGGAGAGGCGGCATTGAAATTGATGGCGCTCGGCGAGGGCAACGAGCGCGTCTTCAAGATCCGGCAGAAAGAGTTGGACGCGGACGATTATGGCCAGACCATTCTGGAAGAGACCCGCAAGCTCAATGTCGGTCTCGGCATCAGCGTGCAGCAACTGGTCGACGGCGTGCGGAAGGCAACCGACGCCTCGACCTGGCAGGCGCGGCAGGAGATTTCGTTTGCCACGACGGTGATGCTGGGGCTCGGTGTCGCGACCCTGGCCGGTTCTGTCCTGTTCGTCTGGCTCTATGTCGGCCGCAACATCCTGCGGCGGATCCGCAGCTTGCAGCGTTCGATGCAGCTTTTGTCCGACGGCGATTTCGAATCGGAGATTTATCAGAGCCACCAGAACGACGAGATCGGGTCGATGGCCAACGCGCTGCAGGTGTTCCGGGAGAGCATGATCGAGGGCCGCGCGCTCTCAGCCGAGCAGAACAACGACCGCATCGCCAAGGCTGAGCGCGCCGCGCGCATGGAAGCCCGCATCGCGGAATTCGATTCCACCGTGCAAAGTGTTGTCGACAGCCTGCAGAGTGCGGCGAACTCCATGCAGACGACCGCCCAGAGCATGTCCGCGACCGCCGACCGGTCCAGCGCGCTGGTGAGCGCGGTGGCGTCCGCCGCCGCGGAAACCTCGGTCAACGTGCAGACGGTATCGTCGGGCACCGAGGAACTCTCTTCATCGATTTCCGAAATCGGCCGTCAGGTCGTCACCTCGGCCGAAATCGCCCGCAAGGCGGTCGAGGAAGCAGGTGCGACCGACGCTACCATGCAGGGGCTGGCGGATAACGCCGCGCGTATCAGCGTGGTGGTCGATCTGATCCAGACCATTGCCTCGCAGACCAACCTGCTCGCGCTCAACGCCACCATCGAAGCCGCTCGCGCCGGCGAGGCGGGGCGCGGATTCGCCGTGGTCGCCTCCGAGGTCAAGAGCCTCGCCAACCAGACCGCGAAAGCCACCGACGACATCCGCCAGCAAATCGTCAGCATGCAGGAGGTGACGACGTCGGCGGTCAGCGCCATCAGGAACATCAGCAACACGATCGGCGAGATCAACGATGTGACCACCGCCATCGCAGCCGCCGTCGAGGAACAGGGCGCGGCGACGCGCGAGATCGCCCGCAACATCCAGCATGCCGCCGGCGGCACCAGTGAGGTATCGAGCAACATCGTTGGCGTCAGCAGCGCCTCGACGGACGCCGGAGCCGCCGCCAGCCAGGTGCTGAACGCCTCGGGCGCGCTGCGCCGCGAGACCGACGTGCTGCGGGCGGAGATCGACGCATTCCTGTCGAACATCCGGGCGGCTTAAGTTCAATTGGGTCATTCCGGGGCGATGCGAAGCATCGAACCCGGAATCTCGAGATTGCGGGTCTGGTGCTGACGCACCATCCCGGAATGACGGTCCAGCCGCCGATTTGTTTTTCGGCTGGCGCCGCGCCGCATGTCCCGCTAAGCCGATACCATGCATTCGAAGACAGACAGCATCCAGTCCTCGGCGGAGGCACTAAAATACCCCTGGGAACATCACCCCGGTCCGGATCAGGTCGTCGAGGTGATGCCCGGCGTGCTGTGGGTGCGGCTGAAACTGCCGTTCCGGCTCAATCACGTGAACATCTACCTGCTCGCCGACGGCGACGGCTGGGCGATGGTGGATTCCGGTTTCGGCAATGAGGAATCGATCGCGGCCTGGACCACGCTGTTCGAGGGGCCGCTTAAAGCCGTGAAGGTCACGCGGTTGATCGTGACCCATTCGCATCCCGATCATGTCGGCCTTGCCGGATGGATCGTCGAGCGCTTCAACTGCCCGCTCCAGATGTCCCAGGTCGAGTACCTGCAGTCGGTCTATCACCAGAACCGCGGCACCGAAGAACGCAGGAACGCGCAGCGGCTGTTCTTCCGGCGGCACGGCATGGACGAGAGCCTGACCGACAAATTGCTCGGCCGCGGCCAGGATTACCTGAAGCGGGTTTCAGTATTGCCGCCGTCCTACCGCCGTATCTCGCATGGCGACGAGATTTCCATCGGCACGCGGCGCTTCAAGGTCATCACCGGCGGCGGCCATGCGCTCGATCAGGTGATGCTGTATTGCGCGGCAGACAAATTGTTCCTGTCGGCCGACCAGGTCCTGAGCAAGATCTCGCCCAATGTCAGCGTCTGGGCGGTTGAGCCGGAACAAAACTCGCTCGGCGAATACCTGGCTTCGCTGGCGAGCCTCACCACCACTTTGCCCTACGACGTGCTGGTGCTGCCCGGCCACGGCGTGCCGTTCTACGGCTTGAAGACGCGCATCAAGCAACTGGCCGATCACCACGAGGATCGTTGCCGGCTCATCGCGGAGGCCTGCCGGGAGATCCCGCAGACGTCGAAGGAACTGGTGCCGGTCGTGTTCCACAAGCACGTTCTGGATCCGCACCAGATGGGGTTTGCCGCCGGCGAATTGATCGCCCACGTCAATTATATGCTGGTCGAAGGCCGTCTCACGGCCGAGGAACGGGAGGGTGTCCTGCGCTTCAGGACCACTTAAAGCGCAGGCGTCCGTCTCTCATTGACATATCACGGTTTAGGCTGCGCGGCGGCGACAACCCCGAGCAATTGTGTGCCGACCGTCAACTCGCCGATCTGCTTTCCCATGTCCTTTCCGACTTGAGTCGAAAAACGGTAGTGGAGGCCGGCATAGACGCGCGCGTCGGAAACGTCGCTGTAGTCCTGCGCCCGCCCGCAGCCTGCTGGCATTCCGGATGCTGTTTGCCGCCCATATGGGATGGGTAGATCGCGATCACGCGTTGCGGGTAGGCGGTCAGTACGCCAGGCGCGCGACGCTGTTCCTCGGCGGCATCGCGGTTGCTCACTACTGTGCCGGCCGCCTCGCCGAGGCGGTCCATTACTCCCAGGAAATCCTGCGGCTGCGCCCCCGGTTTCAAGGCGCGCAACGGATGTACTGTGCAAGCCTGGCGCAGGCGGGTCGCGTCGAAGAGGCCCGGAAATTCCTCGGGACGGTTAGGTTGGAGCAGCCTCAGCTCTCGCTCGATCGGATAAGAAAATCCGTTCCGTATCAGACGCCCGGATTGATGGAACAGTTCCTGGATGGCATGCGAAAGGCAGGTTTGACCTAAGCGAGACAGAACCAGGCCGGGCCGCTTCACTTCATCTGCGCAATCGCATGCATCGCCGCGATGTACCCATAAGGCCCCAGTCCGCAGATCACGCCGGTCGCCACGAACGAAATCTTTGAATGCCGGTGATACTCGTCGCGGGAGTGGATGTTGGAAATGTGCACCTCGAGCACGAGTCCCTCGAATGCCTTGATCGCGTCCAAGATCGCGACCGACGTGAAGGAGAAGCCGGCTGGATTGATGATGATGGCGTCGGCATCCTGACGTGCCGACTGGATCAGGTCGACAATCACGCCTTCATGGTTCGATTGGTGAAAGGAAATCTTTAGATCCAGCCTTGCGGCGTGTTCCTCGCAGCTGTCCTTGATCTGGGCGAGCGTCGTCGTCCCGTAGATGTGCGGTTCCCGAACACCCAGCAGATTGAGGTTCGGACCATTCAAGATCATCAGTCGTTTCATGGCGCATCCTTTCCTGGAGCTGTCCGCCGTATCAGTTCGCTGGTCCGGTAATCAACACTGGCGGTCGGTTTGTTGACCCTGCTTTCGCGCGTTGATCGAGTGTTATCAAACGCAGCATCGCGTTCAGCTTGGGGATGCAGAATAGGACAGAGCCTAACATTGGTCCGGCGCGACCCTTGGCAAATCCGCCGATCGGGCCGGCAACTGATGCCTGGCACTATCTTGGGATACACTTTTGTAAAAACACAATCTCCGGTAAAAGAGGCGGCAAAACGCGTCGAGCGCGTTGATCCGCATCAGATTTTGATCCGCGTTCAGGGCAACCCGGCACCCGCTCGCGAAGCGATCAAATGTAGGATTCCGCATAGACATTAAAGCTGGAAAAGCTCTAAAAACGTGCGCGCCGCTCCGGCCAGTTCCATTCAAGGTATTGCGATGGATTACAGCAAGTTCTTCAGTGCCGCTCTCAACCGCCTGCATGATGAGCGACGCTATCGGGTGTTTGCCGATCTCGAGCGGATCGCGGGCCGGTTCCCGCATGCGGTGTGGCACTCGCCGAAAGGCCAGCACAACGTCGTGATCTGGTGTTCCAACGATTATCTCGGCATGGGCCAGCATCCGAAGGTGGTCGGCGCCATGGTCGAGACCGCCACTCGTGTCGGCACCGGCGCCGGCGGCACCCGCAATATCGCCGGCACTCATCATCCGCTGGTACAACTCGAGCAGGAACTGGCCGATCTGCACGGCAAGGAATCCGCGCTGCTGTTCACCTCGGGCTATGTCTCGAACCAGACCGGCATCGCGACGATCGCAAAGCTGATCCCGAACTGCCTGATCCTGTCGGATGCGCTCAACCACAATTCGATGATCGAAGGCGTCCGTCAGGCCGGATGCGAGCGCCAGATTTTCCGCCACAGCGACATCGCGCATCTGGAGGAATTGCTCCGCGCCGCCGGTCCCGACCGGCCGAAACTGATCGCCTGCGAGAGCCTCTACTCGATGGACGGCGACGTCGCGCCATTGGCCAAAATCTGCGACCTCGCCGAGCGCTACGGCGCGATGACCTATGTCGATGAAGTCCATGCGGTCGGCATGTACGGTCCGCGCGGTGGCGGCATCGCCGAGCGCGACGGCGTCATGCACCGTATCGATATCCTGGAAGGCACGCTGGCCAAGGCGTTCGGCTGCCTCGGCGGCTATATCGCCGCCAAGGCCGACATCATCGATGCCGTCCGTTCCTATGCGCCCGGATTTATCTTCACCACCGCGCTGCCGCCCGCGATCTGCTCGGCCGCGACCGCTGCGATCCGCCACCTGAAGATCTCGAACTGGGAGCGCGAGCGCCACCAGGACCGGGCCGCCCGCGTCAAGGCGATCCTGACCGCCGCGGGCCTGCCGGTGATGTCGAGCGACACCCACATCGTGCCGCTATTCGTCGGCGACCCCGAGAAATGCAAGCGTGCGTCGGATATCCTGCTCGAAGAGCACGGCATCTATATCCAGCCGATCAACTACCCGACGGTCGCCAAGGGCACCGAGCGGTTGCGGATCACGCCGTCGCCCTACCACGATGACGGCCTGATCGACGCCCTCGCCGAGGCGCTGCTGCAGGTATGGGAACGGCTCGGCCTGCCGCTTAACCAGAAATCGCTGGCGGCCGAATAACCCCGCCGGGCGGTTTAAATCCGGGCTATACTCTCGCCCCATAGCGGCCCGCTTGGCCGAGAAGGGAGAGACGCAGCGATGCTGCACGACTGGGGCGTCATCGCCGCCGCATTCGCCTATATCGGACTGTTGTTCTTCGTCGCCAGCTATGGCAATCGGCTGTCGCCGAGCCAGCGCGGCCGCGCCGGCATGCTGATCTATCCGCTGTCGCTTGCGATCTACTGCACGTCCTGGACCTTCTTCGGTTCGGTCGGATTCGCCACCCGCACCAGCGTCGATTTCCTCGCGATCTATGTCGGGCCGATCCTGATGATCGGGCTGTGCACACCGATTCTCCGCCGGGTGATCGCCCTCGCCAAATCGCAAAACATCACCTCGATCGCCGATTTCATCGCCGCGCGCTACGGCAAGAGCCAGGCGGTTGCCGCAACGGTGGCGCTGATCGCGATCGTCGGATCGGTTCCCTACATCGCACTCCAGCTCAAGGCGATCGCGTCGTCGCTCGAGACCATCCTGACGGAAGACAGGATCTTTTCCTCGATCCCGATCATCGGCGATATCGCGCTGGTGGTCACGCTGGCGATGGCGGTATTCGCGGTGCTGTTCGGAACCCGCCAGACCGATGCCACCGAGCACCAGCACGGCCTTATGCTCGCGGTCGCCACCGAATCCATCGTCAAGCTGGTGGCCTTTCTCGCCGCCGGCCTGTTCGTCACCTTCTGGATGTTCTCGCCCAACGAACTGATCGAACGCGCGATGAAAACTCCGGAAGCGGTGCGTGCGATCAATTCCACGTCATCG
>JBJMTR010000463.1:0-3952 GCA_045811565.1 Bradyrhizobium sp. | reverse complement strand
TCGGCGGCAAGTTGTCATTGCGTGCCTCCATTACCGGCGAGATCGTGATGGATGGCGTGGTGGTCCCGGAGAGCGCGCTATTGCCCAACGTGTCCGGCCTGAAGGGGCCGTTCGGCTGTCTCAACCGCGCCCGCTACGGCATCTCCTGGGGCGCGATGGGCGCCGCCGAGGACTGCATGCATCGCGCGCGGCAATACACGCTCGATCGCAAGCAGTTCGGCCGACCGCTGGCGGCAACGCAGCTGGTGCAAAAGAAACTTGCGGACATGGAGACCGAGATCGCGCTCGGCCTGCAGGCCTCGCTCCGCGTCGGCCGCCTGATGGACGAGGGCAAGATGGCGCCGGAGATGATCTCGATCGTCAAGCGCAATAATTGCGGGAAGGCGCTCGATATCGCCCGCATGTCGCGCGACATGCATGGCGGCAACGGCATCCAGATCGAATACCACGTGATGCGCCACACAGCGAACCTGGAGACCGTGAATACCTATGAAGGCACCCACGACGTCCATGCGCTGATTTTGGGTCGTGGCATCACCGGCATTCAGGCGTTTTCGTAAGCTATTGAGGTGAATCCCGGACGTTACGTCGCATTCTGCTGTCATCGCGGGCGAAGGCGGGCGATCCGGTAGTCGGCGCCTCCTTTCATCTTGGACATCAGCGTTTACCGGATACCCCGCCTCCGCGGGGTATGACGACTGTAATTGGGTGCGACACCGCACAGGAGCCTGCATGGCCGATAACGACGACATCCCATTCAACCGCCACTTTCCGCTAAAGCCCGGCATAGCCGAAGAAGCCCGCCCCGGCGTGCGCCGCGTCCTCTGCAACAATCCGAGCCCGTTCACCTTCACGGGCACGGTGAGTTACATCGTGGGCCGAGGCAAGGTCGCGATCATCGATCCCGGGCCTGATGACGAACCCCATGCGAAGGCGCTGCTGGACGCCGTGCGCGGCGAAACCGTGACGCATATTCTGGTCACCCATACCCATCGCGACCATTCGCCGAACACAGCGCGGATCAAGGCTGCCACCGGCGCAACAGTCTATGCCGAGGGGCCGCACCGCGCCTCGCGGCCCCGCTTCGAGAGCGAGAAGCACAATCCCGAATCGGGCGCCGACCGCGAATTCAGGCCGGACGTCGAGGTGAAGCACGGTGACGTCATCGAAGGCGCCGGCTGGGCGCTGGAGGCGGTGGCGACGCCGGGCCACACCGCCAATCACCTGGCGTTCGCCTGGCCGGAGCGAAAGATCAATTTCGTCGGCGATCACGTGATGGGCTGGTCGACCTCGATCGTGGCGCCGCCGGACGGATCGATGATCGACTACATGGCTTCGCTGGCGCGGCTGGAGAGCCGTGAAGAGGATTTGTATTTCTCAGGCCACGGGCCGGAAATCCCGGAAGGGCGGCGTTACGTCCGATTTCTGACCCGGCACCGTCAGGCTCGTGAAGCCTCGATCCTGCATCGCCTGGGTAAGGGCGAAGCAGACATTCCGACCCTGGTGCGCGCGATCTATATCGGCCTCGATCCCCGCCTTGCCACCGCGGCAGGGTATTCCGTGCTGGCGCATCTGGAGGATCTGGCCGCGCGCGGGATAGTGAAAACCGATGGCGATCCCGTGATCGGCGGGACGTATCGGCTGGCGGGCTAGAAAGATCCCGCGCGTCATTCTCCGATGCGCAATTGCGCATCGCAGATGCGCCACTTGGCGCAGGCCCGGAATCCACACGCACGATGGTGGTTATGGATTACCTGATGTGCAATTGCACATCAGAGCTCGCGCCTTCGTCGCGCCCCGGAATGACTGGCGAGAGTTACTTCTTCACCGTCTTCGCCTGCGCCTTGGCCGGCGCCTGGGGCTTCTTCGGCACCGCCGGCTTGGCGTTGTCGACCGCGGTGTTGATGTCGTCGATCAGTTTTGCGACCCGCGCGGCGTTGCTACCGAGATCACTCTCGAAATAGCGCGACGCCGAGCGGATATCGACCCGTGAATCCTCGCCATCGGGCGTGACGCGGATCGAGACGTCCTCGCGGAATCCCATGATCGGCGTCCGCGCCACCGCTTCGATCCGGCCGATGCGGCGCGGCGGCTGCGGCGGCCGTTCGTCGATAACAAGCCATTTGCGGCGCGTCACGAGTTGCAGCGTCACCTCATAGGCCCGCTGCGCGGGGACCTCGAGCTCCACGGTCTCGATATCGGGGTAGGCGAGGCGCTGCTGTTCGGCAGAATACAGGCCCGCATAGACGGCGGGGTTGGTGCCTTCGCCGGTGCGCAGTCGCGCCAGGGCCTCGAAGCGCGGCGGGTCGATCGGATTCGTGGTGATGTCGTAGATCGGCGGCAGCTTGCGATATTGCACGGCCAGATAAGCCGGATAGGCAAGGATGACCGCGTCGATCAGGAAGGCCAGCACGATCCGGCTCATGCCGCGCGAGCCGTTCTGCCAGATCGCGGCGGAGGCGGCGAAGCCGACGAGGATTGAAAGGACCGCGCAGGCGAGGGCGCCGAAGAACGTCGCCAGTGCGGGCTTCATTTCGAGGAAACCGAACCGGACGATGACGATCGAGACAAGCACCGCGACCATCGAGAAGATGGCGAGGTTGCGCGACCATCTAGCGAGGCTGGACACAGGCTCCGACTTGTAGGGAGCGGAAAACCTTCGGGCCATCGTCAACAATCTGCTGGTTTAAAACTTGCCGGGCCGGGACGCCGGGCTGCTACCGTCCCGTTTGAGACCATGGACCTGCGGCAAATTCAAGGGACCGGGGCCCCAGGATCATGGCCGGGCTTGACCTGGCTTGACTCGGCCACATACGCCCCATGGCACTCGCCGCGGGGCGTCGATGCCCGGGACATCCAGCGCGAAGACGCGCTTCGCGCTTTTGCCCGGGCATGACGTCCTAGGCCGCCGCGTTCGGGAACCGATAACTCTTGAACTGGTCGCGCAGCGCGGTCTTCAGGATCTTGCCGGTCGCGGTGTGCGGAATGCCGTCGACGAAGACGACATCGTCGGGCATCCACCATTTCGCGATCTTGCCATCCATGAATTTCAGTATCTCCTCGCGCGTGGCCCTCTCGCCCTGCTTGAGCTGCACGATCAGAAGCGGACGCTCGTCCCATTTCGGATGATGCACGCCGATCACGGCCGCTTCCGCGACCGCGGGATGCGCGACCGCGAGGTTTTCCAGATCGATCGACGAAATCCACTCGCCGCCGGACTTGATGACGTCCTTGGAGCGGTCCGTGATCCGCATGTAGCCGTGCGGATCGATGGTGGCGACGTCGCCGGTATCGAAATAACCCTCTTCATCGAGGATGTCGGCGTCGACGTGGAAATAGGCCTTTGCGACCGCGGGACCCCTGACTTGGAGCCGGCCAAAAGTCTTGCCGTCCCATGGCAGTTCGTTGCCGGAATCGTCGGTGATCTTCATCTGGACGCCAAACGGCGGATAACCTTGCGTCTGCAGGATATCCAGCCGCTCCTCGCCGGCGAGATTGTTGAAGGGAGGTTTCAGCGCAGCCAGCGTGCCGATCGGGCTCATCTCGGTCATGCCCCAGGCGTGGCGCACCTGCACGCCCATGTCGACGAACGACTTGATCATCGTACGCGGCATCGCCGAGCCGCCGCACACCACCATTCTGAGGTGAGGAAGCTTCAGATTGCCGGCGGCCATGTGATTGAGCAGCATCAGCCATACCGTCGGAACGCCGGCGGTGTGCGTCACCTTCTCGGTCTCCAGCAATTCGAACACCGAGGCGCCGTCGAGTTTCGGGCCGGGGAAGACCAGCTTGGTTCCCATCGACGGCGCCGAGAACGCGATGCCCCAGCTGTTGGCATGGAACAGCGGGACCACCGGCAGCATTGTATCGGCGGCGTTGGCGCCGAGAGAATCACCATTGTTGGCCATCAGCCCGTGCAGCACGTTGGACCGGTGCGAATACAACACGCCTT
>JBJMTR010000462.1:0-5380 GCA_045811565.1 Bradyrhizobium sp. | reverse complement strand
GCCGCGTCGTCATATCCATCCCATGCCTTTGTCTTTACCAGCAGCGCCGGCACGGTGCGCAGCGTGTATCGCTTCGGATCGAGATCGCCGCGCACCTGTGCCCAGGTTAGCGGCATCGAAACGGTGGCGCCTGCCCGCGCGCGCGGCGACAGCGCCGCGACTGCGGTCGACATCCGGTCATTGCGCAGATAATCGAGAAAGATCTTTCCCTTGCGCAGCTTCTTCGACATGTTGAGCAGATAGCGCTCGGGCTCGTCGTTTGCCATCCACTGGCAGATGCGTTGTGCAAACGCCTTTGCTTCCTTCCAGGTCACCTTGTCCCTGGCGCCATACAGCAACGGCGCCACCACATGCAGGCCCTTCCCGCCGGTGGTCTTGCAGAAACTCTCCAGCCCGACCGCGGCCAGCCGTTGCCGCATGTCCTTGGCCGCCTCGATCACGTCGGAAAATTCGACGTTGGGCGCGGGGTCGAGATCGAACACCAGCCGGCCCGGCGTATCGTAGGCATTCGGCGCGCAATTCCAGGGATGCAGCTCCACCCCTCCGATCTGCGCGACCGCCGCCAGCCCCTCGACGCGATCGATCTGCACATACGGTTTGCGATCGCCCGAGACCTTGGCCAAATCCAGAAGATTGGACATGCCCTGCATCGCATGGCGCTGAAAGAATTTTTCGCCGTCGATGCCATCAGGCGCACGGACGATCGAGCACGGCCGGCCCTTGAGGTGACCGATCATCCAGTCCCCGACCGCCTCGTAATATTTCGCGAGGTCGAATTTTGTCACGCCCTCGCCGCCGCCAGCGTCGGGCCAAAGCTCCTTGTCGGGCTTTGAAATCACCACGCCCATTGCCTCAGCGGTTTTGTCCGCTGCGGGTCTCGCGCCGGCCGCCGCGGCCTTTCCGGGCCGGGGCTCGGCGATGCTGGTCTTCGCCGGCGTCTCCGCCTCCACCTCCTCGGCCGGCTTATCCTGCCGAAGGCCCTTGAATGCCGCCTGGCGGATGTTTCCATCCGCGGTAAAGCCGGCAAATTCGATCTCGGCGACGAGCTCGGGCTTCAGCCAATGGATATCCCGTGTCTTGCGCGGCGCATTCTTGCCGCCGAACGGGTTCTTGTCGGAGGCGCGGGCTTTCAATAGCGGCATGATGCGGCGGACCTTGTCCTGTCCGAAACCGGTGCCGACCATCCCGACAAAAGCCAGATGATCGCCGCGATAGACGCCGGCCATCAGCGAGCGGAATTTGCCGTTGGTGGTCTTCCAGCCGCCCAGCACGACCTCGTGCCCGGCGCGGCATTTCGCCTTGATCCAGTCCCCGGACCGGCCGGAGCGATAGGGCGCGTTGAGCTTCTTGGAGATGATGCCTTCGAGCTCGAGCTTGCAGGCCGATTTCAGGACGGCATCGCCGCCGCTCTCGAAATGCTCGACATAGCGGATCTGCTTTTCCTTGCCTTTCCGCGCCTCCAAAAGCCGCTTCAACCTCGTCTTGCGTTCGCCGAGCGGCAGCGCGCGAAGGTCTTCGCCATCGGCGAACAGCAGGTCGAACGCGAAGAAGATGAGATTCTCGGTCTTGCCGTCGGAGAGCGCCGCCTGCAGCGTGGAGAAATTGGGCGCGCCGTCATGATCGAGCGCGACGATCTCACCGTCGATCAGCAGGTCCGGCAGCAGGCTGCCCTCTTTGGCGATGCTGGCGAATTTATCGGTCCAATCCAGACCCTTGCGGGTTTTCAAGACGGCATCGCCGTCCTCGATCCGCAATTGCACGCGGTAGCCGTCAAACTTGATCTCGTGGCACCAACCTTCCCCGGCAGGTGGACGCTCGACCGGCATGCAAAGCTCGGGGGCGACGAAATCCGGCATCGCGCTGACCTTCTTGGGCTTGGCCATCTTCGCGGAGGCGCGGGCCTTCGGCGAGGCCGCCTTGGTCTTCACGCGCGCCTCGGCAGCCTCGCCTCGGTTGGATTGCCAGATCGCATCGGCTTGCGCTTTGGTGCGGCCGCCCTTCGCCAGCATGAACGGCGTTGGCGCCCTGCCCTTACCTTGCGCGATCTGCTCCATCGATCGGCGCGAGGCGACCGATTTGTCTTCCTCGAGAATGTCGTTGGCCTCGCCTTCCTTGGCGAATACGTCACGGTGCTTGATCAGCAGCCAGTTGGTACGCTTGCCGCCCAAACGGTCGCCGCGCATCCGCACCAGCACCCAGCTGCCATGCAGCTTCTCGCCATGCAGAGTGAATTTCAGATCACCCTTTTTGAAGCCTCGCTCCGGATCGTCGGCCTCCCAATAACCGCGATCCCATAACATCACGGTGCCACCGCCATACTCTCCTTCGGGAATGGTGCCTTCGAAATCGCCGTAATCGAGCGGGTGGTCCTCGACTTCCACTGCTAGACGCTTTTCGTGCGGATCAAGCGATGGTCCCTTCGTCACCGCCCAAGATTTGAATACGCCGTCCATTTCCAGCCTGAAATCGTAATGCAGCCGGCTGGCATCGTGTTTCTGAACTACGAACCGCCGTTGTTTTGCGGGGAGCACCTTAACGTCGCCGGAGGGCTCGCCCGTCTTTTCGAAATCGCGTTTCTTTCGATAGGTGGACAGGTTTCTCAACACGACCAAACCTCACGCAAACACCGACCGCAGCCTGATACGGCGGCCTGTATCGGAACCAAAACCCCTCGCGGCGGTTGAAGTTCCCAAACCTCGACCATCCCGGAGATTGTAATGGCTGCTCGCGCCTATTGGAAAGGCTCCTTGAAGCTTTCGCTCGTGACCTGCCCGGTGGTGCTCTACCCGGCCTCGACCTCGGTCGAGAAAACCCGCTTTCACTTGATCAACAAGGAGACCGGCAACCGGCTGAAGCAGCAGATGGTCGATGCCGAGACCGGTGACGTGGTCGAGACCGATCAGAAGGGGCGCGGCTACGAGCTGAAAAAAGGCCAATACGTCGAGATCGAAAAAGACGAGCTGGAAGCCGTCCAGATCGAGAGCAACCACACCATCGAAATCGACAGCTTTGTGCCCAAGGATGAGATCGACAAGCGCTATCTCAACCACCCCTATTACATCGCACCCGACGGAAAAGCCGCGATCGAAGCCTTCGCGGTAATCCGCGATGCCTTGAAGGACCAGGACCGCGTCGCGCTGGCGCGGATCGTGCTGACCAACCGCGAGCACGTGATGATGATCGAACCGCTCGGCAAGGGCCTGCTCGGCACCACGCTGCGCTACCCCTACGAATTGCGCGACGAGCATGATTATTTCGACAGCATCAAGAACCCGAAGATTTCAAAGGATATGATCGAACTCGCGGGCCATATCCTCGATACCAAGGCCGCGCATTTTGATCCCTCGAAATTCAAGGACGAATACGAGGACGCGCTGAAGGCGCTGGTGCGGCGCAAGGCCGCCGGCAAGCCGATCAAGGCCGCCGAGCCCGAAGAGAGGCCGAGCAACGTCATCAACCTGATGGACGCGCTGAAGGCGAGCTTGAAGGGCAGATCGGGGGCGAAGCGGCCGACGCATGCCCCCGCACGACGGCGCCAAGCCGCGCATCGCCGGGCGCCGAAAAAAGCGCACCGCTCCGCGGCAAGGCAGCGCAAGGCGGGATGATCGTCATCTCTTCGTGGTCGGGTAAAAGCGCGAAGCGCTCTTGATGGCCGCCATCCACGCCGTTCCGGCTCAACTCGTACCAAGAATGTGGATGCCCGGGACAAGCCCGGGCATAACGACAAGGAAGCGCCGTTTACCGCTTCTTCGACGTCTTCCGCTTCTTCGAATTCTTTCGCTTCTTCGAGGTCTTTCGCTTCTTGGAAGACCTTTTCTTCGAACTCTTCTTCGGCACCTTCTTGCCCTTGGCCCTTGCCTCCGACAGGCCGATCGCGATCGCCTGCTTGCGGCTCTTGACCTTGCGACCCGAACGACCGCTCTTCAACGTGCCGGATTTGCGTTTCTTCATCGTGCGCCTGACGTCGTTCGATGAGCTCCTCGAGTATTTCCGTGCCATGACTTTCTCCCGGTTGAGAGAAAATCAATCTTCTGCTGAAGCGAAAGTTCCGAGTCTGCAACCGGCTCTAATCGGCGGCGCGCAACCGATAGCCGATTCCCACTACGGACGTGTGGTGGAGTTTGCTTGTCATCGTCGCCATCATCCTCGCATCCATATGGAGGCTGATCGACGAAGAGATATTTCTTGCCAGCGATCTGCCGGGTTATGCGAAGTACCAGCGCAAGGTGCGATACCGCCTGATTCCGCTGGTTTGGTAAGGCGACTACTCCGCCGCGGTACGCATCTGCGCGCGTTCCGCCCGCGCCGCGCAGAACTTGAATTCGGGAATCTTGCCGAAGGGATCGAGCGCCGGATTAGTCAGGAGGTTCGCCGCCGCTTCGGCGTAGCAGAACGGCATGAAGACCATATTCTCCGGCACGTCGCGATCGGAGCGCACCTTCACCTCCACCGCGCCGCGGCGCGTCTCCAGCCGGATGAAATCGCCGGGCCACAATTGCATGCGCCGCATGTCCTTCGGCGACATACAGGCCACCGCCTCGGGCTCAATCTGGTCGAGCACGCTGGCGCGGCGGGTCATCGAGCCGGTGTGCCAGTGCTCCAGCACGCGTCCCGTCGACAGCACCATCGGGTACTCGTCATCGGGCAATTCATCCGGCGGAATCACATGCGCCGGCACGATCTTGCCGCGGCCGCTTTCGGTCGGGAAACCGGCGGTGAAGATGATCTCGTTGCCGGGCTTGTCGGGATCGTCGACCGGATAGGTTACCGCGCCCTCGCGCACCAGACGCTCCCAGGTGATGTTCTGCAGCGACGGCATCACCTGCGTCATCTCGGCGAACACGTCGGCCGGGCCGCTGTAGTTCCAGGGCAACCCCATGCGTTTGGCGATTTCCTGGATGATCCACAGATCCTGCCGCGCATCGCCGGGCGGTTTGATCACTTCGCGCGCGAGTTGCACGCGGCGGTCGGTGTTGGTGAAGGTGCCGGACTTTTCCGCGAATGCGGAAGCCGGCAGGATCACGTCCGCGTGGAATGCCGTCTCGGTGACGAAGAGATCCTGCACCACGAGATGGTCAAGCTTCGCCAGCGCCTCGCGCGCGTGCTGCAGGTCGGGGTCCGACATCGCGGGATTCTCGCCCTCGATGTACATGCCGGTGATTTCGCCGGCATGGATCGCGTCCATGATTTCGACCACCGTCAGACCGCGAACCGGATCGAGATCCTGGTGCCAGAGCTTTTCAAAGGGCTCGCGCAGGTCGGTTCGTCCGACCGGCTGGTAATCCGGAAGGAACATCGGGATCAGGCCGGCATCGGAAGCGCCCTGCACGTTGTTCTGGCCGCGCAGCGGATGCAGCCCGGTGCCGGGACGGCCCACCTG
>JBJMTR010000461.1:0-4784 GCA_045811565.1 Bradyrhizobium sp. | reverse complement strand
GCTCGACGACATCCTGAACAAGCACGATTATCCGCTGCCCGTCTGCAAGCTGCTCGGCGAAGCGATTGTGCTGACGACGTTGCTCGGCTCATCGCTCAAGTTCGATGGCCGCTTCATCCTGCAGACCAAGACCGATGGCCCGGTGTCGTTTCTGATCGTCGATTTCCAGGCGCCGGATCGGCTGCGCGCCTATGCGCGCTTCGACGCGACGCGATTGACGGGTGGCCAGGATTCCGGCGCGCTGCTCGGCAAAGGTCATCTCGCCATGACGATCGATCAAGGGCCGGACATGAGCCGCTACCAGGGACTGGTGGCGCTCGACGGCGGAAGTCTCGAAGACGCCGCGCATGAATATTTCCTGCGCTCCGAACAGATCCCGACGCGCGTGCGGCTAGCGGTCGGCGAGGAATGGCGCGGCGGCGACGGCCCAAGGCATCGCTGGCGCGCCGGCGGCATGCTGTTGCAGTTCTTGCCGAAGGCCCCGGAGCGGGCTCGGCGGGCCGACCTGCATCCGGGCGACGCGCCGGAGGGCACGGTCGCGCACAGTGTGGCGGCAGACGATGCCTGGATCGAAGGCCAGTCACTGATCTCTACCGTCGAGGACGTTGAGCTGCTCGATCCGGATTTGTCGGGCGAGCGGCTGTTGTACCGGCTGTTTCACGAACGCGGCGTTCGGGTGTTCTCGCCAAAGCCCTTGCGCGCGCAATGCTCCTGCTCGCGCGACGCGGTGTCGTCGATGCTCAACAGCTTCGCGCCCAAGGACCGCGCCGAGATGGTCAAGGATGGCAAGGTGGTCGTGACCTGCGAGTTCTGCTCATCGGTCTATGAGTTCACGCCGGCGGAAGCCGGCGCGGAGTAGCGGCGCGTCGCGCAAACTGGGGCCTAATTCAACACCCGCTTGCCATCAGGGCTGTCGAGCGAGAATGTCGGAACGTCGATCTCAAAACGGTCGCCGCTCTCGCTGACCATCTGATAGCGGCCGGTCATGAAGCCGGACGCGGTCGGCAGCGGCACGCCTGAGGTGTATTCAAAGCGTTCGCCCGGCGCGAGCACGGGCTGCTCGCCGACGACACCCTCGCCACGGACTTCCTGCCTGCGGCCCGTGGCATCGGTGATAATCCAGTGCCGCGTCCGCAGCTGCACCGTCTCGTTGCCGGAGTTGGTGATGACGATGGTATAGGACCAGAAATATTGGCGGTCCTCGACCGACGAGCGCTCGGGCAGGAAATTCGGTTCGACGGTAACTTCGATCTGGCGGGTGATGGCGCGGTACATACGGACGATTCCGAAAATCATGCCCTCATCATATCCAATAAGTCGGGCGGAACCAATCGGCGCCATGCCGACGAAAGTTCAACTTGGCGCCTGAATTTTCTATCGCATTTCAACATAGTTCCATTCTAAAGCGCGCCGGAACGCCAAAATCGCCGTAACGTGTCTTGTCTTGCCGGCGAGTTGCGGGCCGATATTACCTTTTAGAGTCGTGCAACTCGAAAGTCCGCCTGCCCAACACGGTGCCTAATGACGTCGATTGCCGATCAAATTGCAGGGCCCGTTGCCGACGCAAAGGGAGCAAAGAACGGTGCGTCCGCGGCCACCGCGGCTGCACCGGTTGTTTCGACGCCTGGGGCCGCCGAGCGCGAATTGCGGCTCGACCTGTTTCGCGGCATGGCGTTGTGGCTGATCTTCATCGACCACCTGCCGCCGAACGTCCTGACGTGGTTCACGATCCGCAATTACGGATTTAGCGATGCCACGGAGATCTTCATCTTTATCTCCGGCTATACCGCGGCGTTCGTCTACGGCCGCGCGATGCAGGACGCGGGCTTCGTGGTGGCGACCGCGCGCATCCTGCGGCGGGTCTGGCAGATCTATGTCGCGCATGTGTTTCTGTTCACGATCTTCCTGGCCGAGATTTCCTACGTCGCCACGAGTTTCGAGAACCCGCTCTACACCGAAGAGATGGGCATCATGGATTTCCTCAAGCAGCCTGACGTCACCATCGTCCAGGCGCTGCTGCTCAGGTTCCGCCCCGTCAACATGGACGTGCTGCCGCTCTATATCGTGCTGATGCTGTTCCTGCCGGTGATCCTGGCGCTCATGAGGTGGAAGGCCGACGTCACGCTGGCGCTGTCGGCCGTGCTCTATGCCCTGACCTGGCACTACGACTGGTATCTGTCGGCTTATCCAAACGGCTTCTGGGCGTTCAATCCGTTCGCCTGGCAGTTGCTGTTCGTGTTCGGCGCCTGGTGCGCGATGGGCGGCGCCCGGCGGATGTCGCGGATCCTGGCTTCCCGGATCACTCTGTGGATTTGCGTCGCTTACCTGTTCGCGGCGTTCTGCGTCACGCTGACCTGGTACCTGCCGCAGCTCGGCCACATCATGCCGCGCCGCATCGAGCAATGGATGTATCCGATCAACAAGACTGATCTGGACGTGCTGCGCTTCGCGCACTTCCTGGCGCTGGCGGCGATCACCGTGCGCTTCCTGCCCAAGGGTTGGCCAGGCCTGAAATCGCCCTGGCTGCGACCATTGATCCTGTGCGGCCAGCATTCCCTTGAGATATTCTGCCTCGGCGTGTTCCTGGCATTCGCCGGGCATTTCGTGCTGGCCGAGGTTTCAGGGGGTGCCGGGCTGCATTTTCTCGTCAGCGTCTCCGGTATAGTCATCATGTCTGGCATGGCGTGGGTGATTTCGTGGTACAAACACTCCGCCGAGAAAGGTGCGTCACGAGCAAAAAGCACCGGCGGCAATGCCGATATGGCGGGAGGGGCCGTATGAGGTCCGGGTTCTGGAGTGTGCTAGGCCTGACGCTGCTTGCCGGTTGCCTGACGGCAGGATCGGCGGGTGCCGAGGATCCGGCCCGGCCGCCTTGCGACGTCCCGGCCTATCTGCTGTCCAGCGAGAGTTCGCTGCCCAGAGTTGCAGAAGCGATCAGAAACGGCCAGCCGCTAAACATCCTGGTCGTAGGCAGCCGCTCCTCCACAATCACGGCTTCCGAAGCGAGCGCCTATCCGCGCCAGTTGCAGGCGGCCCTCAACGAGAAGCTGCCCGGCACCGAGGTCAACCTGTCGATAGAGCTACAGAACGGGAAAACGGCCGAGGATGTGGACGCCAGCCTCGTTAAGCTGGTCGAAGCAAAAAGGCCTACTTTGGTCATCTGGCAGACGGGAACCGTCGATGCTATGCGATCGATCGACCCCGACGATTTTCGCAGCGCGGTCGACGAGGGGATTGTTGCATTGCAAAAGGCGGGAACTGATGTGGTTTTGATCAATCTGCAATACAGTCCCCGTACCGAGACGATTATTTCCGCGCCGCCCTATCTAGACAATATGCGGGCGGTGGCCCAACAGCACGAGGTTCCGCTGTTCGATCGGTTCGCCATCATGCGTCATTGGAACGAGGCAGGAGATTTCGACCTTTTCAGCACCTCCCATGGCGTTGAACTGGCCAAACGTGTTCATGGGTGTCTTGGCCGCGCGCTATCGAAATTTGTGATCGATGCCGCCCACCTTGGCCAAGCGCAGCAGAATTGAGGAACCAGCGTTAATGAGTTGTTACCGCCCTTTTTGCCGAAGCACATGGCTGGCTGTGTCCGCAGTGGCGGCAGTGATGCTGCTCGCCCCGACCGCGGTCGTGCCGCTGCGCGCGCAGGCTGGGCCGGTTGACCAGCGCGCCGCGCTGTCCGAGGGCGGGAAATCGGAGGCGGCCAAATCCGAAACCTCCAAATCCCAATTATCAAAACCATCCGCGGCGCCGACGACGGACGGGGCGACTTCCGGCAAAGCCGATCATTCCGGTCCGCCGCAGAAGGGTATCACCGGCAGGGCGATCGACAAGGTGAGGCAGGTCGCGAAATCGGCCAGCGAAATCTTTAACCGCGTGCCGTGCCTGCCGCCGAAGGGCGGCTCGAAGGCGATGGGCTCACTGCCGCATGTGGCAACCAAGCTCGCCGCAGGCCAGCCGGTCTTGATCATCGCGTTCGGATCGTCGTCGACCGCCGGCTACGGCTCGACCGCGCCGGAATTCACCTATCCCAACCGGCTCGCGGCGCAGCTGCACCGGCAATATCCGACCGCCGACATCACCGTGATCAACCGCGGCCAGGGCGGCGAAGACGCGCCGGAAATGATGAAGCGGCTGCAGACTTCGGTCATCGACATGCATCCGGACCTGGTGATCTGGCAGGTCGGCACCAACGCGGTGCTGCGCAACCTCGATCCAGCCGAGACCGCCAGGATGGTCGAAGACGGCGTCGCGCGCATTCAGGCGGCCGGCGCCGACCTGGTGCTGGTCGATCCGCAATATTCCCCGCGCGTGAACGAGCGCGCCGAAAACGCCAGCAAGATGGTGAACCTGCTCCACAAGGTTGCCGAGCTCCGCCACATCGGCATTTTCCCGCGCTTCGAAGTGATGCGCGACTGGCATGAGAAGCAGTCGATCCCGATCGACAATTTCGTCATCGCCGACGGCCTGCATATGAACGATTGGGGCTACGCCTGCTTCGCTCAGCTGCTCGGCGACGACATCATCAAATCGGTCGGCCAGATTAAGTTGGGCGTCAATGTACCGTCCGACGTGCGCACCTATCGGCCGATGTAGTTATCGTCATTGCGGCGGCCAGAATTCGTAGGGAAGGCACGCTTGCGCCGTGCCCATCATAGTCGTTTCACCTGCGATGCAAGATGGTGGGCTTGCTTCACTTAGCCCACCCGACGCAATAGTGGTTACCCGTCACACCTTCTCCAGCGCCTGAGCGAAATCCTCGATCAGATCATCCG
>JBJMTR010000460.1:0-10978 GCA_045811565.1 Bradyrhizobium sp. | reverse complement strand
CTGCTCCATATTGTTGATATTGAAAGCCGGCACCCCGTAATCGTGCTCTGCAGCATGGTCGAGCAATTGACGCAAGGTAATGCGAGCCATTCAAATTCTCCTGTCTTTACAGCGCCCGTAGGGCTCGATCTGCCTCTAGAGCATGATCCGGAAAAGTGGACACCGGTTTTCCCTCGCGACAAACGCAAAGCGCTTGCGCGGAGAACATGCTCAAACAAAAAACTAGAGCGCGATGATGATTCGAAGAAAAACCATCGCGCTCTAGCGTACTTTCAAGACCTCGACGCCAGGCAACGGCTTGCCTTCCATCCATTCAAGAAACGCGCCGCCCGCGGTCGAGACATAGGAAAAATCGCCGGCGACGCCTGCCTGGTTCAGCGCCGCGACCGTGTCGCCGCCGCCGGCGACCGAAATCAGCTTCTTCGCCCTGGTCCGCTCGGCGGCATGCTTGGCCGCCACCACCGTGCCGCGGTCGAACGGCGACATCTCGAACGCGCCGAGCGGGCCGTTCCAGACCAGCGTCGCGGCGTCGTCGATCGCAGCGTGAATCCGCGCGGTCGATTGCGGGCCGACATCGAGGATCATGCCTTCAGCCGGAATGGCATCCAGGCCATAAGCGTGTGACGGCGAATTGGCCGCAAAGTGATAGCTGACCACCGCATCCACGGGCAGGATGATGGCGCAATTCGCAGCGCCGGCTTTTTCGAGGATACGTAGCGCGGTTGCCGCGAGATCCTTTTCCGCCAGCGACTTGCCGATGCCGACGCCCTCCGCATGCAGGAAGGTGTTGGCCATGCCGCCGCCGATCACCAGAGCGTCAACTTTGGTGACGAGATTTTCCAACAGATCGATCTTGGTGGAGACCTTGGCGCCGCCGATGATCGCGATCACCGGCTTGGCCGGTGCTTCCAGCGCCTTGCCGAGCGCGTCGAGTTCGGCCTGCATGGTGCGGCCGGCATAGGCCGGCAGCTTGTGGCCGAGACCTTCGGTCGAGGCATGCGCGCGGTGCGCCGCCGAGAACGCGTCGTTGACCCAGATATCGCCGAGCTTTGCCAGCTCCGTGACAAAGGCCGGATCGTTCTTCTCTTCTTCCTTGTGAAAGCGGGTATTTTCCAGACAAAGAATGTCACCATCCTTCATCGCGCCGACTGCCTTGGCGGCGGCCTCGCCAATGCAATCGTCGGCGAACGCGACCGGCTTCTTGATGACCTGCGACAGCGCAGCGGCAACCGGCTTCAGCGATTCCTTGGGATCGCGTCCCTTGGGCCGGCCGAAATGCGCCAGCAGAATGACTTTGCCGCCCTTATTGGAAATTTCGGTAATCGTCGGGGCGATGCGTTCGAGGCGCGTGGCGTCGGTGACGCGGCCATTCTCCATGGGGACATTGAGATCGACGCGCAGCAGCACGCGCTTGGCTTTTACGTCGATGTCATCGAGGGTGCGGAATGATTTTGTCATCGAGCGTCTCGCAGCAAGCTCATCCTTCGAGACGCCTCGCTGTGCTCGGCTCCTCAGGATGAGGTCCTTCCCTCATGGTGAGGTCGCGCCGCATGGCGTGCGTCTCGAACCATGAGCTACGGTTACAGCAGCTTCCCCATCGCGACCGCGGTATCGGCCATGCGGTTGGAGAAACCCCATTCGTTGTCATACCAGGCCATCACCCGCACCAGCGTGCCGTTCTGCACCTTGGTCTGGTCCATGTGGAAGGTGGACGAGTGAGGATCGTGGTTGAAGTCGATCGAGACGTTGGGCGCGGTGGTGTAACCGAGGATGCCCTTGAGCTGCTGCTCAGAGGCGCGCTTCATCGCCTCGTTGATTTCCTTGGCGTCGGTCTTGCGGGTCGCGACGATCTTGAGATCGACCACCGAAACGTTCGGCGTCGGAACGCGGATCGCGACGCCGTCGAGCTTACCCTTCAGCTCCGGCAGCACCAGGCCGATTGCTTTCGCAGCGCCGGTGGAGGTCGGGATCATCGACATTGCCGCCGCGCGGCCGCGATAGAGATCCTTGTGCAACGTATCCAGCGTCGGCTGGTCGCCGGTATAGGCATGGATCGTCGTCATGAAGCCGGTCTCGATGCCGACGGTGTCGTTCAGAACTTTCGCGACCGGCGCGAGGCAGTTGGTGGTGCACGAGCCGTTGGAGACGACGAGGTGATCCTTGGTCAGCGTCTCGTGATTGACGCCGAACACGATCGTCGCGTCGGCGTTATCGGCGGGCGCCGAGACCAGCACGCGCTTGGCGCCCGCGGTCAGATGCGCGATGGCCTTCTCCTTGGCAGTGAAGATGCCGGTGCATTCCAGCGCGATCTCGACGCCGAGGTCCTTCCACGGAAGCTTGGACGGATCGCGTTCGGCCGACACCTTGATCTTGCCATTGCCGAGGTTGATCGAGTCGCCGTCCACGGTGACGGTGCCGGGGAAACGCCCGTGTACGGAATCGAAGCGCAACAGGTGGGCATTGGTCTCGACCGGGCCGAGATCGTTGATGCCGACCACTTCGATATCCTTGCGGCCGGACTCGGCGATGGCACGCAGCACATTGCGGCCGATACGGCCAAACCCGTTGATCGCGACCCGGACTGCCATGCTCGTTTCTCCTCTAAAAGATGGCGCCGCCACCCCGCGGGAAGGTGCCCACGAAGCTCTTTGCGGCGGATCGCCCGGTTCGGCCGGGCGGGAACGGACAAGATAGGAGTTACCTAGTCCTTTTTACGGTCAACCTCAACCGTCAGGGGAGCGTCGCCGATTTGAAGTTCCTGCAATGCTTGCCGCGGGCTTCGACAGGAACTTCAAACTGAAAGCGGCGCTCCCGAATACATCTTTCGGGCAGAGCCCGTTTTAGTTCTGAACTTCGTGTCAAACTCGCAAGCGGGGCGCTAGACACGCTTCAGGGCAGCGTTAACCACGGCCTCGGCGGTAATTCCAAAATGCTTGAAAAGATCCTTGGCCGGGGCACTGGCACCGAAACCATGCATGCCGACGAATTCACCCTCCTTGCCGATCACGGCATCCCAGCCCCACCGCACCGCTGCCTCGATCGCGATCTTGACCGGCGCATTGCCGATGATTGCCTTCTGGCGTTCCACGGGTTGCATCAGCAGCAATTCGAGCGAGGGCACCGACACCACCCGCGACGCGATGCCGCGTTCGGCGAGCTGCTTCTGGGCTGCGACCGCGATCTCGACCTCGGAGCCGGACGCGAATAATGACACCTTTGCGTCAGCCTGGGCGGCGACCAGCTCATAGGCGCCATGGCTGCAGGGATTTTCTGACGGCGCCGTGGTGCGCAATTGCGGCAGGTTCTGACGAGTCAATGCCAGCACCGTCGGGCCATCGATCCGGTTCAGCGCCAGCTCCCAACATTCCGCCACCTCAACCGCATCGCAGGGACGGAACACGCGCATGTTGGGAATGGCGCGCAGCGCGGCCAGATGCTCGACCGGCTGATGCGTCGGGCCGTCCTCGCCGAGCCCGATCGAATCGTGGGTCATCACGTAGACCACACCCGTGCCCATCAGTGCCGCGAGCCGCATCGCCGGGCGTGCATAGTCGGTGAACACCAGGAAGGTGGCGCCGTTCGGCGCAAAGCCGCCGTGGAGGAAGATGCCGTTCAGCGCGGCCGCCATGCCGTGTTCGCGGATGCCGTAATGGATGAAGCGGCCCTTCGGCATCTTGGCTGAAAACGCCACCGCGGATTTCGCCTTGTTGTTGTTGGAGCCGGTGAGATCGGCGGAGCCCGCCAAAAACTCCATCGGCATCGCGGCTGCGATCACCTCGATCGCCGCTTCCGATGATTTTCGCGTGGCGACGTTGAGCGGGTTTTCCAGCAACGACTTCTTGTGCGCCCGCAGCGCCTTGGCGAGCGAGGCCGGCCGCTCATGCCGTAACCGGCGCTCGAATTCGGCCTGCTTGCGGCTGCCCAATTCGGCAAAGCGCGCTTCCCATTCCTTGCGTGCGGTGGCGCCGCGGCTGCCGGCTTCGCGCCAGGCTTTGAGGACATCGTCAGGCACCGAGAAGGGTTCGAGCGAAATGCCGAGGTTTTCCTTGGCGGCTTTGAGTTCATCGGCGCCGAGCGCTTCGCCATGGACCTTGGCGGTGCCGGCTTTGTTCGGGGCGCCGTAACCGATCGTGGTTTTGCAGGCAATCAGCGTCGGCTTGTTGGATTTTTGCGCGCGGGTGATCGCATCCGCGATCGCTTTCTGGTCCTGACCATCGATCAGTTCGGCCGCCCAGCCCGCGGACTTGAACCGCTTCACCTGATCAACGGAATCGGAGAGCGATGTCGGGCCGTCGATCGAAATGCCGTTGTCGTCATACAGCACGATCAGCTTGTTGAGCTTCCAGTGGCCGGCAAGCGCAATCGCTTCCTGCGATACGCCCTCCATCAGATCGCCGTCGGAAGCAAGCACATAAGTGTGGTGACTGACGATCTTCTTGCCGAACTCCGCGGCAAGCATCTTTTCCGCGACCGCCATGCCAACCGACGTCGCGAGGCCCTGGCCGAGCGGTCCGGTCGTGGTCTCGATGCCGTTGGTGAGGAAGTTCTCGGGGTGCCCCGGGGTCAGCGATTCCAGCTGACGGAAACGCTTGAGCTGATCGAGCGTCATGTCCTTGTTGCCGGTGAGATAGAGCAACGCATAGAGCAGCATCGAGCCGTGCCCGGCCGAGAGGACGAAGCGGTCGCGGTCCGGCCAGTAGGGCTCGGCGGCATCGAATTTCAGGAATTCGGTAAACAGTACCGTGGCGATGTCGGCGGCGCCCATCGGCAGGCCGGGATGGCCGGATTTTGCTTTCTCGACGGCATCCATCGCGAGCCCACGGATCGCGTTGGCCATACGGGAATGATCGACCTGCGTCATGATGAAAATCCGCCTGAATTGAGATGCTTGGTTGCGATACGTACCGGCCGGACGGCCGCCACATGCGCGGGAGGGCCACGGGAAGCCGGGGCTGGATAGCACCTGAATTCCCTGAGTCCAAGGCGAGGAAACGCGGTTTGGGTCCGAAAAGTTGCTTGGCGCATGACCCGGAAAAGTGGGGAGGGGGTTTTCCGAAAAGATCATGCGCAAACAAAACGATAGATCGGGATGACCAGTCATCCCGATCTATCGGTGCATAGTTTCGCGGCGGCGTTGCGCTGGCCTCGCTTGCCACGTAAATTTCACGGTCTAACCGCTTGCCGAACCGCAGATTTTGTTGGCCGGCCAGCTTGATCGAGGGTCCGGGCTGTCTCTGATGAGCGATCGTCCCGCCAACGGGGCTGGCAATGCCGAGCCAGCCTATGCCGATATCGACGCCGCGACACGGCGGCTGATGGCGGCGCTTGACGCGCTGGAGAGCGCGGTCGAGCGGCGCCGTGAGGCCGACCGCGACGAGAATGAGTTGGCAAGCCGTATCCAGGCGCTCGGCGCGGATCGGTCGCGTCTCGCCGACGAACTCGATGGATCGCTGGTTAAAACGCGAAAGCTCGAGCGCACCAATCGCGAGATCGCTGATAAGCTCGACGCGGCGATCGGCACCGTCCGCGCCATGCTCGATCCCGGGGAGGGTTCATGAGCCATATCAACGTCACCATCAATGGCCGGCAATACCGGATGGCCTGCGAGGAAGGGCAGGAGGTGCGGCTGTTAAAACTCGCCGAGAGCCTGGAATCGCGGATTGAATCGCTCCGCGGCAAATTCGGCGAAATCGGCGACGCAAGGCTCACCGTCATGGCGGCGCTGACGGTGTGCGATGAATTGCTCGACGCCAACCATCGCATCCGCGGCCTTGAAGAAGAACTCGACAGCTTGCGCAACGTCCGCGCTGCGGCGGCCGATCGGGCCCGGTCGACGCAGACCGCGGTATCCAACGCGCTCAATGCCGCGGCCGAGCGAATCGAAAAGACCACGCAAGTCCTGAACCGCACCATCGGCGGCGGCGTCGCGATCGGGTGATGTAATCTCACCCTGCCGCTCCAGCGCCCTGCAGGGCGGGTGAATAGGGTGCGGCTTATAGTCAAACATCGGCCTGGTGTTTACCGCTGGCGAAACAACCCAAGCGTCGCTACATTAGCGGGGCGAAGCTGCGTCGTGCGTCAGGAGCCATATATCCCCGGGGCCTTATCGATCCTTTAGGGAACTGTCCCTGGCCGGGTCCGTGGACCCGGACATATGGTGCCCACCTACTTTCGTAGGGAACTCCGGGATCGAGCGCTCCAACGGCGTCTGCGGCTTCGCGCTTTGTTTCGTTGTTGAGTTTCTGTAGGCAATTTCGACACTGTCGTCATACCCCGCGAAGGCGGGATATCCAGTACTCCGCGGCTTTCGAGATTCCAGCACCAGCTTCCTGGAAGCTGGATCACCCGCCGGAGCCTGTCACCGGGCGCGCATTCGCGCGACCTGTTGGCGGATGATGACAGCGCAATAGATGGTGACGGCGGAACGAAGCATTGCATGCACGCAACCACCTCAAAAGCCGATCTCCGCGCTACTGCTCTGGCAAAGCGCGATGCGCTCAGCGGCGAGCAGCGTGCCGCTGCGGCACAGGCCATCGCCACGCGCGGCCTGCCGTTCGAAATCACTGATGGCATGATCGTCTCCGGCTATTCGCCGATTCGCAGCGAGATCGATCCGACGCCGTTGATGCTGATGATTGCCGCGCAAGGCGCCCGGCTGGCGCTGCCGGCGGTCATGGCGCGCGGCCATTCGCTGACCTTCCGCGCCTGGTCACCCAACGACCGCCTGCTGCTCGGACCGCTTGGCATCCCCGAGCCGTCGCCCGCCGCTGCGGAAGTCATGCCGGACGTCATGTTGGTGCCGCTCGCAGCGTTCGACCGCCTGGGCCACCGCATCGGTTACGGCGCCGGGCATTACGACTACACCTTTGCGCATCTGCGCAAGATGAAGGCGGTGACGGGCATCGGGCTTGCCTTTGCCGCGCAGGAAATCAAGGCTATTCCGGCGCTGTCGCACGACGTCGCGCTGGATTATGTGCTAACGGAGCGCAAGACATTCGATTTCCGGAGCCCCTGAATTGCGTATTCTCTTCGTCGGTGACGTCGTCGGCAGAACCGGCCGCACCGCCATCTCAGAACATCTGCCCGGCATGATCCGCGACTGGTCGCTCGATCTCGTCATCGTTAACGGCGAGAATTCGGCCGGCGGCTTCGGCATTACCGAAGCGATCTATCAGGAGTTGCTCGACGCCGGTGCCGACGCGATCACGCTCGGCAATCACGCCTGGAATCAGAAGGAGGCGCTGGTCTTCATCGAGCGCGCGCCGCGGTTGATCCGGCCCTTGAATTTTCCGCGCCACACGCCGGGCCGCGGCGTCACGCTGGTCGATACCAAGAACGGCAAGCGCGCGCTGGTCATCAACGCGATCGGCCGCGTGTTCATGGAGCCTTCGAACGATCCTTTCGGCGCGGTCGAGCGCGAGCTCGATGCCTGTCCGCTGCGCCAGGCCGCCGATGCCATCGTCATTGATTTTCATGGCGAGGCGACCAGCGAGAAGCAGGGCATGGGATTCTTCTGCGACGGCCGCGTCAGCCTCGTGGTCGGCACCCACACCCATGTCCCGACCGCCGATCATCAGGTGCTGCCCGGTGGCACCGCCTATATGAGCGATGCCGGCATGACCGGCGATTACGATTCCATCATCGGCATGCAGAAGGAAGAGCCGCTGCACCGCTTCACGACCGGCATTCCCTCTGCCCGCTTCGAGCCGGCGTCAGGCGTGGCTACGCTCAGCGGCGTCGCGGTGGAGACCGACGATGCGACCGGTCTTGCGCTGCGGATCGCGCCGGTGCGAGCCGGCGGAAGGCTGGAACCGGCGGTACCGCGGTTTTGGATGAGCTAGGCGTGAGCTTAGGCACTACGTGCCGCGGCGGGCGAGAACTTCGACAACCAGCCGCCAGGATGTGCCACCGTTTGTCGAGGATTCACCTAGCCAGTGAAATGAATTGGGTCGGATTTCCGTAAAGCTCCACCGCGATAGCGCGCCGGTTTCGGTTTCGCCTTCCTGCACAATGTCGCTCCCGTGCGCCCGGCCGATCTGCTGCCGAAACGAATTGGTTGCGGGATCGATCCAATAGATGCGCCAGGCATCGATATTGGGATCGTAGATGCGCAGTGTCGTGCCATACCAATTGCGGGCGACCGGAAAGGCGGCTGCGTTCGCACGTTCGGCGAGACGGGGTATCATCCAGACATCCTGCAGCGCGCGGCCTTGCAGGATCCATCCGAAATGTATTTCACCGCTGCTTTCGTGGCGCGTGCCGTCTTGCGCATGCGCGATGATCGTTGCCTCCCAATCTCCGACGAACTGGCCGTAAAGCTGCAGCTTTTCGGCGCGATCGGGATCGGCTTGCTTGGCGTGGAGAACCGAGATCAAATCATGTGATACTGCTGTCATGGTTGCGCTCCTTCGATCTTGATCGAATGAGAGCTCAACTCGGCTTCCAAAACTTGGAAAAAATTGCCTTTTGCAATCGGCCCCTCGCTCGCCCGCCGCATCCAGTGCGATTGGGATGCGGACCGATTAGAGCATGATGACTTTTCTTCGAATCGTCATCGCGCTCGATCTTTTTTGAGCACGATCTCCGCGCAAGCGCTTTGCGTTTGTCGCGAGGGAAAACCGGTACCCACTTTTCCGGATCATGCTCTAGAGATCGGCGCGGTGCGCCGCGACGGCATCCTCATTCCATTCAAGGCCGACGCCGGGCACGTTCGGGATGTGAAGCAGGCCGTCGCGAATTTCATAAGGTGTCTGCAGGATCGGATCAGCCCAATCCTGCCATTCCAGCCAATGTGCCGTCTCGGTTACCCGCATCATATGCGCGCCGACTTCGGGATAAAGATGCGTCGACATTGGAATACCCGCGGCTCCGGCAATCGCCGCGGCGCGCAGCCAGCCGGTGACGCCGCCGATGCGCATGAAGTCGGGCATCACCAGGTCGCACGCCTTTCTCTGTAACGCGGTATGCAGAGCGCGCGGGCCGTAGAAATTCTCGCCGATCTGGATCGGCGTCTTCAGCTCGGCCGCGAGCCGCACATAGCCATCGATATTGTCATAGACGATCGGCTCTTCAATCCAGGCGAGACCCGCCTTGTCGACCATGTGGCAGCGCTGCAGCGCGTCGGCGAAATCCAGCCCCTGGTTGAAGTCGGCCATCAATGCGATGCCCTCGCCGACCGCCGCCCTGACGGTTTCGATCGCGGCGAGGTCATCTGATGCCCGGTCTCGCCCGAGCCGGAGCTTCAGGCCCGCGAACCCACCTTCGTCGCGTAGTGCGATGGCGTCCGACGCCAGCACTTCGGGCGGCTGAAGCCACAATCCGTTGCTGTTGTAAGCTTTTACCGGACCCACCGAACCGCCCAGCAGAACGCAAAGCGGGACGTTGCTCGCTTTCGCCAGCGCGTCCCAGGCGGCCATGTCGAGACCAGACACGGCGATCATGGACTGCCCTTCGTATCCGACGAAATGCAGGGATTTGCGGGCGAGATCGTGAAACTCTATGGGCGCAACGCGCCGGCCTTTCAGCAGTTCGCCGAAATCCTGCAATGCCGGAACGAGATAGCGCATCGTCTTGATGCTGTAGGGTTCGAGATAGCTGCGCCCGACAACGCCTTCTTCCGTAAACAGATCGATCAGGATCAGCGGCCAATCGGCGATGGTGGCGATCTTCGCGACGATCGGGCGTTTGAGCTTGAGCACGACCGCTCTCGCCCAGATCGATTTGAATGTCAGTGAGGCCAGTTGCATGACGAATTCCTCCCGATGCGCGGCGCCGATTAAGGAGCGGTCGCTGAACAGTCTTGCAAGCCGCGGTAAAGCTGTAAATCTACTCATCGGTATACTTTTGAAACGGCGGTCCGGCATGCGCACGCAGACGGAAGACATCCGCAGACGCTACCCACTTTTCCGGATCATACTCTGATGGTCGAAGGCGCGCGGCGATGTAGTTCGCGCTGCAGGGTCAATCGAACTGCTCCACCTTGTCCAGGGTGATCGGCAGGTCGCGCACGCGCTTGCCGGTGGCGTGGTAGATCGCATTGGCGATTGCTGCGGCCACACCAACGATGCCGATCTCGCCCAGCCCCTTGATGCCGAGCGGGTTGACGATCGCGTCCGGCTCATCGACGAAGATGACCTTGATGTCATGCACGTCGGCATTCACCGGCACGTGGTATTCGGCGATGTTGGGGTTCATGATGCGGCCGAAATGATGATCGTGATGCGTTTCCTCGTGCAGCGCCATGCCGATCCCCCACACCACGCCGCCCATCACCTGGCTATGCGCCGTCTTGCGGTTGAGGATGCGGCCGGCCGCGACGGCGTTGACGACGCGGGTCACGCGGATGACGCCGAGCTCTTCGTCGATCTTCACCTCGGCGAAGATGGCTGAATGGGTGTTGCGCGCGTGAGACTTGTCTTCGGGGAAAGTGTTGTCTTTCTGCTGCGTGATCCGCTCCACATTGCCGTGCCGCATCGCGTCCGCGATCGATACCGCGCGGCTCGCATCCTGCTTGCTGACGATCTTGCCGTCCGCCAGCATCACGTCCTGCGGCGTTGTGCCGGCAAGCGGTGAGTCTTTCACGCGGTTCGCCAGGTCTGCCAGTTCCTTGCGGACTTCGCCGGCCGTGTTGGCAATTGCGTTGCACACCGAGGCCGCGATCCACGATCCGCCCTCGAGCGGACATTGCGGCAGGCTCGAATCGCCAAGCTTGATGCTGATATTGTCGAGCGGCAGACCGAGCAGGTCGGCCGCGACTTGCGCCATGATCGTGTAGGTGCCGGTGCCGATATCCGACGCGGCGGACGCGACCTCGGCGTGTCCGTTGGCGGTCAGCACGATGCGCACCGAGGCCGGCATCTGCAGCGCTTCCCAGACGCCGCTCGCCATCCCCCATCCCACCAATTCGCCGCCGTCGCGCATTGAGCGCGGTTCCGGGTTGCGCTGGTCCCAGCCGAATGCCGCGGCGCCCTGGCGGTAG
>JBJMTR010000459.1:0-10143 GCA_045811565.1 Bradyrhizobium sp. | reverse complement strand
GTTCCTTACGGGCAGTATCAGGCGATGGTTGTAAGTCCGCTCGGCAGCGGACGGCTCAACCCGCCGGACATCTGCCTGGTCTACGCGACGCCGGGGCAGATGATCATCCTGATCAACGGCCTGCAATACACTGGCTACAAGAAGTTCGAATGGGGGGTGGTCGGCGAGACCGCGTGCGCGGATTCATGGGGCCGGGCGCTGAAAACCGGCGAGCCCTCTCTGTCGCTGCCGTGCTTTGCCGAGCGCCGCTATGGCGGCGTGCCGGACGAGGAAATGCTGATGGCGCTGTCGCCCGCGCATCTTGCCAAAGCGATCGCCGGCATGAAGCAGCTTGCCAGGAACGGCTTGCGCTATCCGATCGCACCCTATGGTATTCAGAGCGACGTGCGCGCGGGCATGGGTGTTTCTTACGTGAAGAAGTAGCGGTGCCTGCCAGCCGAGGCGCGCCAACAACTGACCTCAAGGAAAAAGCGCATATGTCTTCGTCGAAATTCGACATCGTGGTCTACGGCGCCACCGGATTCACCGGCCAGCTCGTCGCCGAATATCTTGCTGCGCATTATAAGGGCGACGGCCATCTGAAATGGGCAATGGCTGGACGCAGCAAGGAAAAGCTCGCGTCCGTCCGCGATGCGATCGGCGCACGGGCCGACACACCGCTGATCGTCGCCGATGCGAGCGATCCCGCCTCTCTGAAGGCGATGGTGGACCAAACGAAATCTGTGGTCAGCACCGTCGGCCCGTATCAGCTCTATGGCTCCGAACTGGTCGCAGCCTGCGTGGCATCGGCAACCGACTATTTTGATCTCTGCGGCGAACCGGTGTGGATGCGGCAGATGATCGATGCGCATGAAGCCACCGCGAAGTCGACCGGCGCGCGGATCGTGTTCTCCTGCGGCTTCGATTCACTTCCCTTCGAGCTCGGCGTGTTCTTCGTTCAGGAGGAAGCGAAGAAAGTGCTGGGCGCGCCGGCAGCCAGAGTCAAAGGCCGCGTCCGGGATATGCGTGGCACATTCTCTGGCGGCACCGCCGCCAGCATGAGGGCGACCTTCGCGGCGGCTGCGAATGATCCCAGTCTGGTTGCGTTGCTGCGGAGTCCGTTTGCGCTGACGCCAGGTTTTGAAGGGCCAAAACAGCCGCCGGGAAACCGGCCGGTGCTCGATCTGGAGCTCGATTCCTGGACCGCACCGTTCGTGATGGCAACCATCAACACCCGCAACGTTCACCGCTCCAATCTTCTGATGGGCTTTCCCTACGGCAAGGATTTTGTCTACGACGAAATGATGCTGACCGGGCCCGGCGAAGAGGGTGAATCCAAGGCCCGGCGCATCACTGCTGCCAACACTACAGAGAAGATGGGATCCGGTGGACCGAAGCCGGGCGAGGGTCCGTCGAAAGAGGAGCGCGAGAGCGGGCTCTATGATCTTCTTTTCGTCGCGATTGCGCCGGATGGACGTCAGGCGCGCGCGGTGGTTCGTGGCGACCGCGATCCCGGCTACGGATCGACTTCAAAAATGATGTCGGAATGCGCGATCTGCCTATTGCGCGACACGCCGGACGTTCCAGCCGGCATCTGGACGCCGGGTGCCGCGATGGGACACGAACTGATCAAGCGCCTGGTCGATCGTGCCGGCCTCACATTTACGGTGGATAAGTAGGTTCGGCCGCGGCCCCAGAGAGTAGGGTATAAGCGAAAGCGTGCCCACCATTCACGAGCGTGATCCTTGCAAGATGGTGGGCACGGCGCTGGGCGCCTGATCAGCCGTCTTCCTGTAACGCTCCGCCGCCACAAACATGCCCCACATCGCGCCCAGCATCATCCAGAAGTGCCGCCAGTGGTCGGTATCGATGATAAAACTTTCGCCGACTGTGCCAAGGAATGCAGCGAAGATCGCGAGATAGGTGCGCTGCCAGGGCGCGCGCACGAAGATGTAGCGGAAGCCCGTCATGACCGTGACAAAGACCAGCGCCGGGTAGGAGACGCCGGAGATCCACCCTCCCGACATGAAGGCGTTCAAATAGGAGTTGTGGGTGTCCTCGGGAAAGTAATTGTGGAACTGCAACGGACCGATGCCGAACGGCAGGTCGAGCGCCATCTCGGCGCCGAGGATATGCCGTCCGAACCGGCCGAAGCGTCCCTCGTCATAGCTCTGATCAAAACTTGCGCGCTGCTTGAACAGGTCGGCGATCGACTCGAACGACAACAGCACCGCAATCAGCGCGACGCCGATGATCACGGTGACAATCGCCATCACGATGATGCGGGAGCGTTGCGCCTGCGAGGCGCTGGTCAACACCATTAGGGCCAGCGTGAACGCGGCGGTGATGACGAGTTGGCCCCAGGCCGCGCGCGAAAACGCCAGCAGGATTGCCAGCGAGATGATGCCGAACGCGATCGCGCTGCGGCACGATTTAGCCAGCCGGTCGGAAACGACGCTTTGCAGCACGAGCAGCGCGGGAAGGATCAGGAACGCGCCGAGTACGTTCGGGTCCTTGAACGTGCCGCGTGCACGGTCATACAGCGTCAGCAAATCGCGTCCGCCGGGGACGAGGTTGAAGTAGCCGGCAATTCCGGCCAACGCCGCGATCATCCCGCCCACAACCAGGCCGCGCCGGAGCATGTCGAGACGCACCGCGGTGTCTTCGGACATCACCATCGCCAAGAACATCACAGTGACCGCCATGTACCAGGAAGTCGCGATCCAGTTGCCGACGTTGGGCGTATCCATCACAGGGATGGCGCCGATGGTGTAGCCGATGTTGATGACGATCAAGAGCAGCAACAGCGGCATGAAGGCCAAACGCAGCCGCAATCCGCTCGCAAAGAAGATCACGCAAGCGGTGAGGGTGACCAGTTCATAAGGGCTCGGCTCGATGAAGACGATAGCGCTGGATGCACCGACCAGCCATACCAGCGCGCGCTGCAGGGCCAGCACACCGGGTGCCGCGACCTGCGGAAGGGGAACCTCGGCCGTCGCCGCATACGCCATCAGATACTCACACAGATCAACAAAGCAGCAGCACCGCTATTCCCGTCATTGCGAGGAGCGAGGCGACGAAGCAATCCATCCTATTCCGGCGCTGCGGCATGGATTGCTTGGCTTCGCTCGCAATGACGTCTACCAGCCTCCACGCGGAATCAATACGCGTTGTCGCTCTTCGTCAGCAGCGAAAACGGGGTCTTGAGAAGAATGTAGAGATCAAACAGCACCGACCAGTTCTCGATGTAATAGAGATCGAATTCGACGCGCTTCTGAATCTTCTCGTCGGTATCGACTTCACCGCGCCAGCCATTGACCTGCGCCCAGCCGGTGATGCCGGGCTTGACGCGGTGCCGCGCGAAATAACCGTCGACGGCCTCGTCGAACAGGCGGTTCTGCAATTTGCCCTGCACCGCATGTGGGCGCGGACCGACCAGCGAGAGATTGCTCTTGAACACGACGTTGAAGAGCTGCGGCAACTCGTCAAGGCTCGCCTTGCGGATGAAGCGCCCGACGCGGGTGACGCGCTTGTCGTTCTTGGTCACGACCCTGGAAGCCAGCGGATCGGCGTGCTGGTGATAGAGCGAGCGGAACTTGGAGACGTCGATGCGTTCGTTGTTGAAGCCGAACCGTTTTTGCCGGAACAGCACCGGGCCGGGACTGTCAAGTTTGATCGCGAGCGCGACCAGCCCCATCACCGGAAGCGCAAGCAATAGCACCACCGAACCGACGATGTGGTCGAACAGCCACTTCATCACCAGGTCCCAGTCAGTGATCGGCGCCTCGAACACGTCAAGCGTCGGCACTTCGCCGAGATACGAATAGGAGCGGGGACGGAAGCGCAGTTTGTTGGTGTGGGCTGACAGGCGGATGTCGACCGGCAGCACCCACAGCTTGTTGAGCATATCGAGAATGCGTCTCTCCGCCGAAATCGGCAGCGCGAACAGCACGAGGTCCACGCGGGTGCGGCGCGCGAATTCGACGATATCGTCGACCTTGCCGAGTTTCGGGCTTCCGGCGCAGGTCTCTAGCGCGCGATCGTCGTTACGGTCGTCGAACACGCCGAGTACGTGGATGTCGGAGTCCGGCTGCGTCTTGAGCGCCTCGACGAGCTGCTCGCCGTTCTGGTCGGCACCGACAATGATGGTGCGGCGGTCGAGCCGTCCCTGACGCGCCCAGCTGCGTACCAGCGCCCGCAGCAGTAAGCGTTCGGCGATCAATACGACCAGACCGGCAATGAAAAAGGACGAGAGCCAGAGCCGTGAGACCTCGCTGCCGAGTTTGATGGAAAACGACACGCCGATAAACAACAGGAAAACGAACGTCCAGGATGAGATCATCCTCGTCATCTGCCGCAGCGGTCCCCGAAACACCTGGACCTGGTAGAGATCGGCCGCCTGGAAGCAGATCACAGCAGCAACCGTCATGCCGATAATCGCCGCGACATATTCCCAGCGGAAGCCGTCTAGCGGCATCACATACCAGAGATAAAGCGCGACCCCGACGAGACTTAGGAGAGCGAAATCGATCACGCGGACCACGCCGGCGATCACGATTGGCGAGTAGGCGCCGCGTACTTTCTGGTTGGTGATGGCAAGCGCGGCCGGCGTCAGTCTTCGGCGCCGTTCGACTGGCGGGCGCCCGTCCGTGGCGGTCGCCGCGACATCCAGCGTCGAGCGTGCGTTAATCGTCATCACTTGTTCACATCCGTATCGGCGCAGGCAGATAGGCTTGCTTGCGCCGGGGCGAAATTCCCCGGTTTCACGGATTAGGGCACAAATCGGAACAAACGGTTACGTCAGTAAAGAATGGTTAACGCTTGGCAAATGCGTGGCCGTAACCGGCGAGCACGCCTTCGACCATCGCCTTCTGAGAGAAATGCGTGAAGATGCGTTCGCGCAGCGACTGCGCGCGCGCCACCGTCGCCGAGGGATCATCAAGCGATTTCTTCACTGCTTCTGCCATGGCATTGACATTACTGGGCGCAAACATCGCGTCGGTGTTGGTATCGAAGATTTCCGGAATGCCACCGACGTTGGCGGCGATCATCGGTACTCCGGCCGCGGCGGCCTCGATCACGACATATGGCATCGAATCGCCGCGGGATGGAACCACCAGCAGATTGCCCTTCGAAAAGCCGTAGCGGGCCTTGACGTGGCCGATGAAGCGCACGGCCTCGCCAAGGCCCAGGCGCTGCACTTGCGCCTTGAGGGTATCGAGTTCCTCGCCGTCGCCGGCCAGCGTCAGTGTTACCGGCTTGCCGTCGATACGTAACTGCGCCACGGCATCGATCAGGAGATCGGCGCCCTTGATGTGCCTGAACTCGCCGACATAAACGATGTCGGTGGCGTCGTCAGTCTTGACGACGGGATCGAATTCTTCGGCGCTCACGCCATTGAACACGCAGCGCACCAGGCCTTCGGGGGTGCCGACGGTGCGTTGGTAGGTGTCGCGGGCAAAGGCGCTTTCAAACAGGAACAGATCGGTGCTGTTCATTAGCGCGCGTTCGAGGTGGCTGTAGAAATTGCCCTTCAGCGTTTCCAGCGGGTAATGCAACGAACCGCCATGCGGCGTGTAGACGCGAATCGTGTGTTTTGAACGCGGCCACGAACGGACGTAAGCGCCGGCCTTGGCGCCATGGCCATGCAACACATCAGGCTTCAGCCGCCGGACGACGCGCATCAGGTTCGCCCAAACCAGGACGTCTGAGAGACCGGGTTCGCGCCTTATGGCAACGCGGCGGACACCGAGTGTGAGACGCGGTGCAATTTCTGCCAGCGCCGCCTCGGCGCGCTCCCCGCCGGTGAGGCTGTCGGCAATGATGCCGACGTGATGGCCGTGCTCGACCTGCCCGTTGGCGAGATCCAGGATGTGGCGAAAAATGCCGCCAACGGGGGCGCGCACCGCATGCAGGATACGAAGCGGCTGATCTGACGTCATGAGAACCAGCGTTCGCCGACGAAGACGGTGTCGCCGGGGCTAAGCAAGCTGCCGAGCGGCACCACAAAGCGGCCCGAACCCGACGAGTCGGTATGCGTAAGCGTGACGCCGTCGCGGCGCGCGCGCGGCGAGAACCCGCCGGCAATCGCGATTGCGCTCTCAACGGTCATGTTCGGCACGTAGGGATATTGCCCGGGTGCTGCGACCTCGCCGAGGGGTATCGAGGCCGCTTTGCGGCGCGACTGCAACCGGCGCGGTTCGGCCCATGCAGCCCGACAAGGCAAGCGCAGCGCCCAGACAGAAAATAGCGGTGCGCACGCTGCGCATCTGAAGAATCCCGGAGAAAGTATCGGGCCCGATTAAGGGCTTTCATGGTTAACAAAGTGTGACCGCGATGGTCGCGGGCCCGCGTTCCCGGCCGCAAATCGGGCGGATTAACCCAGCGGCAACCTTAATGGAGTGTAATCGGCCGGATTCACGAGAGCAGTGCGTCTGCGGGAGTGTGTGATGCGTCTAGCGTTCTGGCGTGCAGGCGGCGACAAGGCGGTGGTGCAGCGGGCGCTCGCCAAGCCGACGTCCGCCATTGCCAAACCGGTCGCTGCGCCGCCGCTATCCGGCGATCTGGATCTGCATGCCCTCGGTCAGGCGCTGATGCGCAAGCGAAGCCTGGTCATCGTCCCGACGGTGCTGGCCCTCGTGTTGTCGCTTGCGGCGGTCAATATGGTCACCCCGCGATACAAGTCCGAAGCGCGCATCCTGATCGATGGCCGCGAGAACGTCTTCCTGCGGCCGAATGGCGAGCGCAATGAGGAGCGCAATGCGCTTGATCCGGAAGCTGTAACGAGTCAGGTGCAGCTATTGCTGTCGCGCGATCTCGGTCGCGAGATCATCAGGAAGAACAAGCTCGCCGAGCGTCCCGAATTCGATCCGGTACTGCGGGGATTTTCTCCGCTGAAATCGCTGTTGGCCCTGTTCGGTATCGGCCGCGATCCGTTTTCGTTGACGCCCGAAGAGCGGGTGCTGGAGGCCTATTTCGACCGCTACACGGTCTATGCGGTGGATAAATCGCGCGTCATCATCATCGAATTCCAGTCCAGCGATCCCGAGCTTGCCGCTCGCATCGCTAACTCGATCGCCGAGGGCTACCTCGTGCTGTTGCAGAGTGCGCGGCAGGAGCAGGCGAAGGCCGCGAGCCAGTGGCTGGCCGGCGAAATCGAGAATCTGCGCAAGAAGGTTGCGGAGGCCGAATCCCGCGTCGAGGACTTTCGTTCGAAATCGAGCCTGTTCGTCGGCACCAACAACACCACGCTGTCCAATCAGCAGATGGGCGAGATCAACACCCAGCTGAATAATGCGCGTGCGCTGAAGTCGGATGCCGAGACCAGGGCGCGGCTGATCCGCGAGATGTTGCAGAGCGGCAAGCCGATCGAGGCGTCCGAAGTGCTCAACTCCGAGCTGATCCGCCGTCTGTCCGAACAGCGGGTGACGCTGCGCGCGCAGCTGGCCGAGCAATCGTCGACGCTGCTCGACGGCCATCCGCGTATCAAGGAACTGAAGGCCCAGCTTGGCGATCTTGATCGCCAGTTGCGCGAGGAAGCGAGCAAGGTTTCCCGCTCGCTGGACAATGACGCGCGCATCGCCGGCGGCCGGGTCGAGGGGTTAAGCGCCAGCCTCGAGCAATTGAAGAAGCAGGCGTCCTCGACCAACGGTCAGGATGTCCAGCTTCGCGCGCTGGAGCGTGAAGCGAAGGCGCAGCGCGATCTCCTGGAATCCTATCTGGCGAAATACCGCGAAGCCAACACCCGCGAGAATATCGAGGCGACGCCGGCGGACGGCCGCATCATCTCGCGCGCCACGCTTTCCAACACGCCGGCCTATCCTAAGAAGCTGCCGATCGTGCTGATCGCGACGCTGGCGACGCTGCTGCTCACGAGCGGGGCAATCGCAACCGGCGAGTTGCTGCGGATAACCGCGCCGCGCGCGTCGGCGGCGGTTGTGCCGTCACCGGCGCCGGTACGCACCCCGGTTCGCGCACCCGTCGTCGAAGCCGGCGCCGAACCGGAACCGGAACCGGAGCCAGAACCTGAACCTGCACCGGAGCCCGCATTCAGCGAACCTCAGGCTGAGATAGCGACGGGTGTTGATGGAATCGAACAATTAGCCGATGAGCTCTGCCGCGCAGGCGCGGCGGCCCACAAGATCACCGTATTGGGCACGGCGTCGAGCGAGAGCATCACGCTGGTGGCGTTGACGCTGGCACGACTGATAGCGCAGCAGGCGAAGGTCGTGGTGGTCGATCTCGCCGGACTGCCGCCGACGATTTCTGCCGTATCAGTGGATCCGGGCGCGCCCGGGCTTGCGGAGTTGATGCAGGGCGAAGCGTCGTTCTCGCAGATCATCACCAAGGACCGATTGTCGCGCGTCCATCTTGTCAGTGCCGGACGCCCCGGCTTTGATCGTGCGCAACTGCAGTCGCCGCGGCTGACGCTTGCGATCGATGCGCTGTTGCGGGTCTATGATCATGTGCTGCTCGATGCCGGGACTGCGTCCGACTTGCCGGCGGAATTGCTGACGGCGCAGGCGTGCGCGGTGGTGGTGCCTGACGCGGCGATGGCGGATGACGCGCGCGCTTTGCTGTGCGAACAGCTCAGCGCGGTCGGCTTCGCGGAGGTGAGGATGTTGGGCGAGCCGTGCCAGGCGCCTTACGCCGTCGAACCCGGCCTGCGCGTGGCGGCGGCCTGACCAGGAATCTTAGGGCGGGCAAAGGGCAGTGTGCCCACCATTCAGGATGAAGCTGTAGATGGTGGGCACGGCGCAATCGCGCCTTTGCCCACTCTACGACTCAAGCAGGCCGCGTTATCTAACGAAACATGCTGCGCAGATTCTGCGCGATCTCGAGCAGCGCCGGATTTTGCTTGACCAGCCGCTTGGTGCGGTTGAGGCCGGACATTGCGGTAGCGGCGAGCTTGCCGCGCGGGCTGAGCGGAATAAAACTGTCGAAGAGCGGCTCGTCACCCTTGCAGAATAGCCGCTTGTAATCATCCGATCCGATGCCGAGATCGAGCGCGCGATAATTCTGTCCGGCGTAATGATCGATGATGTCGCGCATCAGGATCAGGCCCGGGCTGTATTTCGAACTCGCCGACATCGTGTAGGTGTTGAGCATCATCGAAAAGCGATGGCCGTCGGCGACGCCGGCGAAAATCGCGATCACCTCGTCGTCGCACTCCAGCGCGTGGATGTCGATGACGCGGCCGCCGTTCGCACGCGGCGTCATGCAGGCGGTGCGGATAAAATCCTCGACGCCGGGTTCCGCGAACACGTTGGGTAGTTTCTGTTCGGCCATCCGCAGCGGCTTGATGCGGAAGAACCAGTCGAGCAGCCGGGTGATATCGGCGTCCGTGGCCGCGACGTGATAGCGATAGCCGGGGAGGGGCTGCAGCTTACGCTCCTTGCCCTTCAGGCGCCGCCGAAACGAGTTGCTGATCAGCGCAGCCGGTGCGGCCTCCGGCTCCATCGTGAGCAAGGGGCAGTCGTTGACCGACGGCTGGTGCGGAACCAGCGCCATCGGGTTCCGCAGATCGCGCCAGTGCAACGGCTGTTGGCACAGTGCCAGCACGTCGGCTTCCGCGCGAGCCGATATCGACGCGATCAGCGCCTCGAGATCCGCACGGGTAGCGCTGGCGGCAAGATCCTCGTCCCACAGCGGCATGTTGAAGGTCGCATGCTTGCCACCCATGAAACTGGCGCAGCGCATCCCAAAAGTATGCCTGAGTCCGAGCGGAAGCAGGAGCAGCGGGCGGTGTTCGTTGTCATGGGCGATCACGATGAAGGGACAAAGACCCTCACGTTCGCCGACCTGCTGTTGCCAGCTGCCAAGAAAATCGAAACGCTGATAGGGCGTGCAGGATTGCGTCTGTTGTTCGAGGCTGCGCCAAATGGTCTCGGCCGCGGCAAGATCGTGGATGATATCGACGCCTGCGATGCGGCTCGGTTTGGACCACGCGAATGTTTCCGCCGTTCGGCCTTCGATGGCGGCAGCCGTGGTCATTGCAGTATCCGCTTAATTGAAATTACTTAGAAAGCTCGGCTCCGGCCGAACTTCGCAGGGAAATGTCAACAAAGGGTAATAACAATGTGGCGGCGGACAGCCGCATCGGGGGACGGGACGTTGGCGTCGCACCACCGGTTCTTGAAGCGGGCGCAGATGGAGCTCGCTTAC
>JBJMTR010000458.1:0-11511 GCA_045811565.1 Bradyrhizobium sp. | reverse complement strand
GCCGGCGCGCGCGGCCTCGATTGTCGCGTTCAGCGCCAGGAGATTGGTCTGCTCGGCAATCGCGGTGATCAGCTTGACCACGTCACCGATCTCCTGCGCCGCGACCGAAAGTTTGCCGATGCGGGCATCTGTCTCTTCGGCCTGGCGCACGGCGGCATCCGCAATCCGGCTGGATTCCTTCACGCGACGTCCGATCTCGTCGACGGAAGCGGAAAGCTCTTCCGTGGCCGAGGCCACCGACTGCATGTTGCTGGAAGCTTCTTCCGAGGCGCCGGCAACCTGGCTGGAGAGATTTTGGGTGGTTTCCGCCGTCCGCGTCAGCGTGCCCGCCGCCGTTTCGAGCTGTACAGCCGAGGCCGAGACGTTCGAGACGATCGAGCCCACCGCCGCCTCGAATTCATCGGCAAAGCGGATCAACTCGGCACGGCGCGTCGCGCTGCTCGCCTTGTTCTGCGCCTCTTGCGTCGCGGCATCGCGCTCCGCCTTGGCGACGGCCTGAAGCTTGAATTCTTCCACGGCGCTCGCCATCTCGCCAAGTTCGTCCTTGCGCCCAAGGCCCGGCAGCACGACGTCGAAATCGCCGGCAGCGAGTTTACGCATCGCGTTGCACATCGCGATCATCGGACGGGAAATGCCCTTACCCAGCAGGAACGCCCAGACGACGCCAAGCACGAAACCGCCGGCGGCCAGCAGCAGAATAAGATGTTCTGTTTCGACGATCGCGGCATGCGATTCCGATTCAAGCCGCTTCTGATCGGCGAGCAGATCGGATTTCATCCCGCCCGAGCCCTGGTTGATGGCGGCCGCCGACTCAGTCATTTTGATCGTCAACTCGTCGATCTCTTTCGAATTCTCGATCAGTTTTGTCAGCGACTGACGGTATTCATCGAGCAATTTCGTCAGCTCGTTCAGGCTGGCCACGATCTTCTCGTCGGTCGAGGAGATCGCCTTGAGCGAGTTTTCGACGAATTTCAGCCGCGCCAGCGCGCTGGTCGCGACGGTCTTGTCGGAATTGATGACGAAGGTGTTGGCGAGTGCCAACGCGGCCTGGTATTGCGCCGCAACCTGCTTGGCGCCGAGCTCGATCGCGGGAAGCTCAGCGTCGGCTGCCATCGAGGCGAGATCGTCGAGTTTGTAGCGCAGCGAGGTGCCGCCGCGGGTGAGCTGGTTTTGCGCGATCCGGGTGCTGTCGTCCTTGACCTTCAGGATCTCGGCAAAAATCTTGGTGAAAGCACGGAATTCCCGCTCCAGTTTCGTGACCTGATCGAGGCGTGCCGGATTGGTGGTGCCCTTCATCGACGAAATGATGGCTTCCTTCAGGCTGGCCTCGGCCGCGAGCGCCGCCTTGCCGTCCTCTTCCTTAGCCGTAACCACGAAGTAGCGGGCGAGCGACCGGTAGGAAATCAACTCACGGTCGATGTTGCGCGCGAGATCGGCCTCCCGCACGCTTTGCCGGTAGGATGCAACGCCTAGGGAGACGCGCTCGAAGCCGAGATAGGCAAAGCCCATGCTGGCGGCGGAGATTGCCAGCGTGACGGCAAAGCCAAGCATGATCTTGGCGCGGAATCGAAGGGTTGGAAATTTGATCGATCGCGACCCGCTACGCCCCAAAACTCCCACCTCAGCCCCCGTCTTCATTCTGAAAACCCAGCGGATTCCGGAAGCGTTGCCCCCAAAGCCGTGGGCAAATCTAGGGCAGAATGGATAAAGACGAGTAAATTTGGCCGGCTCTTCGGTTGCGGATGCGAGTGCGGGCTTTTACCCGCCCCGGAGGGGTCGAGACGAGCGGAGCCCGCGCTGGGGTCGACGCGAATGCATTGAGCGGCGCGGTGGGTGACACTCTCTCCTTATAGGCGGCGGCCCAGTTGAGAGATCACCCCCTCCCCCGCTTTGCGTTTCGCTTCGCTCTCCCTCGAGGCACTCGCGCAAGGAGGTCATCACAATGGCAGGGATGACCAAAATCCCAGTTGCAAGTTCAGTCGCCGCTGTTTCTAATTGGAATAATTACAGAACATCGGGAGGAACCACACGTGTCTACAGTCAAATTGACGGTGAACGGCCGGGCGGTCTCCGTTGACGTTGAGGACCGGACCCTCCTGGTCCATCTCCTGCGGGAAAATCTGAACCTGACCGGCACCCATGTCGGCTGCGATACCAGCCAATGCGGCGCCTGCGTCGTCCATATCGACGGCCGGGCGGTAAAGTCCTGTACCGTGCTCGCCGGGCAGGCCGACGGGGCCAACGTCACCACCATCGAGGGCATATCCAAGGGCGGCGAACTGCACCCGATGCAGGCCGCGTTCCGCGATAATCACGGTCTGCAGTGCGGCTACTGCACCCCGGGTATGATCATGTCGGCGATCGATATCGTCAACCGCTACGCCGGCAAGCTCGACGAGACGACGGTCCGGCACGAGCTGGAAGGCAATATCTGCCGGTGCACCGGCTACCACAACATCGTCAAAGCGGTGCTCGATGCCGCCGGCCGCATGAAGGTCGCGCAAGCGGCGGAATAGCTGCCGCAAGCCGATAACTACCGAATTCAGCTCCGCCGGCGTTTCGATCGAAGCGGCGGGAAATCAAAATCTCCGGTTGGGAGGACAGACATGGGCATCGAAGGCATTGGCGCCAGCGTGGTGCGCAAGGAAGACAAGCGTTTCATCACCGGCAAGGGCCGCTACGTCGACGACATCAAACTGGTGGGCATGACGTACGCCCATTTCATCCGCAGTCCGCATGCCCACGCCGAGGTCAAGGGCATCGATTCATCTGCGGCCATGAAGATGCCGGGCGTGATCGCCGTGCTCACCGGCAAGCAGATCGTCGACGACAAGATCGGCAATCTGATTTGCGGCTGGGCCATCACCTCAAAGGATGGCTCGCCGATGAAGATGGGCGCGTGGCCGGCAATGGCGCCGGAAACGGTGCGCTTTGTCGGTCAGGCGGTCGCGGTGGTGATCGCCGAGACCAAGAATCAGGCCCGCGACGCCGCCGAAGCCGTGGTGGTCGAGTACGAAGGGCTTCCCGCGGTGGCCGATGTCCGCGCCGCGATCAGGCCGGGCGCGCCGCAGCTGCACCCGGAGGCTCCGGGCAACGTAGTCTATGACTGGCATCTCGGCGATGAGGGCGCGGTCAGGGATGCCTTTGCGAAGGCCGCCAATGTGGTAACGCTGGAGCTCACCAATAACCGCCTGGTGCCGAACGCGATGGAGCCGCGCGCCGCGGTCGCCGAATATAACGAGGCGGAAGAGCATTTTACGCTCTACACGACCTCGCAGAATCCGCATGTCGCGCGCCTCGTGCTGTCGGCCTTCTACAACGTCGCGCCGGAGCACAAGTTGCGTGTGGTGGCGCCGGACGTCGGCGGCGGATTTGGCTCCAAGATATACATCTATCCCGAAGAGATGGTGGCGCTGTGGGCGTCGAAGAAGGTGGGACGTCCGGTGAAGTGGACTGGCGACCGCTCGGAAGCCTTCCTGACCGACGCGCATGGCCGCGACCATGTCTCGAAGGCCGAGATGGCGTTCGACAAGGACAACAAGATCCTCGGGCTTAGGGTGAAGACCTATGCCAATTTCGGCGCCTATATGTCGCTGTTCTCTTCGGCGGTGCCGACCTATCTCTATGTCACGCTGCTGTCGGGCCAATATGTCATCCCGGCGATCTATGCCGAGGTGATGGGGGTCTACACCAATACCACGCCGGTCGATGCTTACAGAGGCGCAGGCAGGCCGGAGGCGAGCTATCTGCTCGAACGGCTGATGGAGACCGCGGCGCGACAGTTGAAGGTCGACCCCGCCGAATTGCGGCGCAAGAATTTCATCACGCAATTCCCGTATCAGACCCCGGTCATCATGGCCTATGACATCGGCGACTTCCACGCCTCGCTCGAGGCCGCCTGCAAGGCGATCGATTACGCCGGTTTCCCGGCGCGCAAGGCGAAGGCCAAGCAGGAAGGCAAGCTCCGCGGTATCGGCTTTTCCTGCTACATCGAGGCCTGCGGCATTGCGCCCTCAAAAGCGGTCGGCAGCTTAGGAGCCGGCGTCGGCTTGTGGGAATCGGCCGAGGTCCGCGTCAATCCGGTCGGCACCATCGAAATCCTCACGGGCTCGCACAGCCACGGCCAGGGCCACGAAACCACGTTTGCGCAACTGATTGCGGAACGTCTCGGCGTGCCGATCAGCCAGGTGCAGATCGTTCACGGCGACACTGACAAGGTGCAGTTCGGCATGGGCACCTATGGCTCGCGCTCGATCGCGGTCGGTGGCAGCGCCATCATCAAGGCGATGGAGAAGGTCGAAGCCAAGGCCAAGAAGATCGCCGCGCATGCGCTCGAAGCGTCCGAGAACGACATCGTGATCGAGAACGGCGAGTTCAAGGTGACCGGCACCGACAAGTCGATCGCGCTGCCGATGGTCGCGCTCGCCGCCTACACCGCGCACAATTTGCCCGACGGCATGGAGCCGGGCCTGAAGGAGACCGCGTTCTACGATCCGACCAACTTCACCTTCCCGGCCGGCGCCTACATCTGCGAAATCGAGGTCGATGCCGGCACCGGCAAGACGTCCTTCGTCAATTTCGTCGCGGCGGATGATTTCGGCCGGCTGATCAATCCGATGATTGTCGAAGGCCAGGTCCATGGCGGTCTTGCACAGGGCATCGGCCAGGCGCTGCTGGAAGGCGCGGTCTACGACGAGAGCGGTCAGCTCGTGACCGCGTCATTCATGGACTACACCATGCCGCGCGCCGACGATCTGCCGTCGTTCAATCTGTCGCATACCCCGACGCTGTGTCCGGGCAATCCGCTCGGCGTCAAGGGCTGCGGAGAAGCCGGCGCGATCGGCGCGTCGGCCGCCGTCATCAATGCCATCACCGACGCAATCGGTAACAACAAGCTCGAAATGCCGGCGACACCCGACAGGGTGTGGCACGCGATCCACGGCAATGCGTAACAGGGGGACAGATCATGCACGAGACAACCTACCATCGCCCCTCCAGTGTCGATGAAGCCGTGGCGCTGTTCGCCAAGGGCCCGGAATCGAAATACCTCGCCGGCGGCCACACGTTGATACCGGTGATGAAGCAACGGCTTGCTGCGCCATCCGACGTGATCGATCTGGCGCGAATTCCGGCGCTGATCGGCATTGACGCAACCGCCGACACACTGACCATCAGGGCGGCAACGACGCATCACGACGTCGCCCAGAGCGGCGCGGTGCTAAAAGCGATTCCTGCGCTGGCCCATCTCGCCTCGCTGATCGGAGACCCGGCGGTACGGCACCGCGGCACCATCGGCGGTTCGCTCGCCAACAACGATCCGGCCGCGGATTACCCGGCCGCGGTGCTGGCGCTCGGCGCCACCGTCAGCACCAACAAGCGCACCATCCAGGCCGACGATTTCTTCAAGGGCCTGTTCACGACGGCGCTTGAGGACGGCGAGATCATCACACAGGTCGCGTTTCCGATTCCGGCAAAGGCCGCGTATTGCAAATTCCCTCACCCAGCCTCGCGTTTCGCGCTGACCGGCGTGTTCGTCGCCAACACCAAGGCGGGCGATGTCCGGGTGGCCGCGACCGGCGCTTCAGAAAGCGGCGTCATGCGGGTAGGCGCGATCGAGGCGGCATTGAAGGCGAATTGGTCGGCGAGCGCGCTCGATGGTGTCACGATCTCAGCCGATGGAATACTTTCGGACATTCATGGCTCCTCCGACTATCGCGCCAATCTGGTGAAGGTGATGGCGCAGCGCGCGGTGACCGCGGCCGGCTGATAGCGGCTAAACACAAGATCACGGCAGCGGCGCGCAGCTATGCGCGCCGCATTGCTTTTGGTCAGATTCTCGGCAAAAGCCGCTTGCCACATCGGGCATAAGGCGAGACAATTTAGCTAATCAGCTAATTAAAAACCTCGATTCAATGAGATCCCGGGAGCGCCCATGAAGTTCGGCATTTTCTACGAGCATCAACTGCCACGGCCGTGGAATGACGGCGCCGAGCACAGGCTGTTCCAGGAAGCACTCGACCAAGTCGAACTCGCTGACCAGCTCGGCATCGACTATGCCTGGGAAGTCGAGCATCATTTTCTCGAGGAGTATTCGCATTCCTCGGCGCCCGAGATTTTCCTTGCGGCCTGCTCCCAGCGCACCAAAAGGATCCGTCTCGGCCACGGCATCTGCCTGATGCCGCCCAGATACAACCACCCCGCCCGCGTCGCGGAGCGTATCGCAACGCTTGATCTTGTCTCCAATGGCCGCGTCGAATTCGGCACCGGCGAGAGCGCCTCGCTGATGGAGCTCGGCGGCTTCAATGTCGGTTTTGACCCCATCGAGAATCGGCGCATGTGGCAAGAGGCCGTCGAACAATGCGCTAACATGCTGGTGATGGATCCCTATCCCGGCTTCAAGGGCGAATTCTTCGAGATGCCGTGCCGCAACGTGGTACCAAAACCCTTGCAGAAGCCGCACCCGCCGCTGTGGGTCGCCTGCTCCAACCGCGAGACCATCAAACTGGCGGCGCGTTGCGGCATCGGCGCGCTGACCTTCGCCTTTGTCGATCCGCGCGAGGCGCGACAGTGGGTCGACGACTACTACCGCATCTTCAAGGAGGAATGCGTCCCGATAGGGCATGCGGTCAATCCCAACGTCGCGATGGTGACCGGCTTCTCCGTACATCCGGATGAGGAGGAATCCCGCCGCCGCGGCGAGGACGGTCTGCGGTTTTTCCGCTATGGCTTGGCGCATCACTACATCTTCGGCGAACACAGACCGGGCCGTACGGATATCTGGGCCAATTTCGAGAAGGCGCGGCACGCGCTGCCGCCGGCCGGCGCCGATCACGGCATCGGCACGCCGGATCAGCTGCGTACGCACTTACGGCATTTCGAGGAAAGTGGCGTCGATCAGACCGTGTTCATCCAGCAGGGCGGCCGCAACACGCACGAGGATATCTGCGACGCGCTGAAATTGTTCGCGAGTGAAGTGATGCCTGAATTCAGGGCACGCGAGATCAAGCGCGAAAAGAAAAAGCAGGAAGAGCTCGCGCCCTATATCGAGAAGGCGATGGCGCGCAAAAAGCCGATGCAGCCGATGCGCGACGAGGAGATCCCGGTCTATGTCGCGCTCGGCCGTAAAGTGGCCGAGGAAGGTACCGGCACCGAGCGCCAGAAGCAGAACGCCAAGCTGTGGGCCGATGCCGCCAAGGTGACGCTGGGCGATTCCGATCGTCACGGCAGCAAGACTCCCGCAGCCTCCTGATCCTTGTCATTGAGGGAAAAACAACGTGCTTGATAAATCAGTCCCCCAATCCGCCGTTCGTACCTCCGGTCCGCTCGCCGGCTACCGCATCGTCGAATTCGCCGGCATCGGACCGGGTCCGTTTGCCTGCATGATGCTGGCTGACATGGGCGCCGAGGTGGTGACGCTCGATCGCGTCGGCGCAAGGAAGAACTTGAAATCGGTCGCAGGCCGCGGACGCAAGGTCGTTGAGCTCGATTTGAAGGACAAGGCAGCGGTTGCGCAGGTACTGGACCTGCTCGCCAATGCGGATGCGCTGATCGAAGGTTTCCGGCCCGGCGTAATGGAACGCCTCGGACTCGGACCCGAGGTGGTGCTGGCGCGCAGCCCGCGGCTGGTCTATGGCCGGATGACCGGATGGGGCCAGGAAGGTCCGCTGGCCCAGGCGGCTGGCCACGACATCAACTACATTTCGGTCACCGGCGCGCTCGCCGCGATCGGGACCAAGGACAAGCCGGTGCCGCCCCTTAATCTCGTCGGCGATTTCGGCGGTGGCGCCCTTTATCTCGTGGTCGGCGTGCTCGCAGCGCTTTTGGAAACGTCAAAATCCGGCAAGGGCCAGGTGGTTGATGCCGCGATGTGCGACGGCGCGGCGTCGCTGATGTCGATGTTCTTCGACATGACCGCGATCGGCCGCTGGGTCGAAGGGCGCGAACGGAATTTCCTCGATGGCGGCGCGCATTTCTACGGCGTATACGAATGCGCCTGCGGCAACTTCATTTCGATCGGCTCGATCGAGCCGCAGTTCTACGCATTGCTGCGCCAGCATGCCGGGCTCACCGACGCCGATTTTGACGCGCAGATGGACCGCAATGCCTGGCCGGCGCTGAAGGAAAAGCTGACAAGAGTGTTCAAGACAAAGCCGCGCGAGGACTGGTGCAAGATCATGGAAGGAACCGACATCTGCTTCGCGCCGATCCTGACCATGGCGGAAGCACCAAAACATCCGCACATGGCCGCGCGAAACGTCTTCGTCGAGCGTCATGGCGTCACCCAGCCGGCTCCGGCGCCGCGCTTCTCGCGCACACCGTCAGCGATAAGGGATGCAGCGATGGCGGACATCGGTGAGCTGACGAGCGCCTGGAAGGCGAGGAAGTAATTCCGCGGCCGTCATGCGAGCGACCCGTTGGCTGGCAATGACGACAAGAATTGTAGGGTGGGAAAAGGCTCTCTTCGCGCCGTGGCCACCATGATCTTGCGAGGTTTTCGTTGACAGGCTGGTGGGCACGCTGCGATCTGCCCAACCTACAAGATCCTACGCCGCGTGCTCCACCTTCAACACCCCGCGGCGGATCTGGTCTTCCTCGATCGATTCGAACAACGCCTTGAAATTGCCCTCGCCGAATCCATCATCGCCCTTGCGCTCGATGAATTCGAAGAAGATCGGCCCGATCGCATTCGCCGAGAAAATCTGCAACAGCACTTTTGTCTGGCCGCCATCGACCACGCCTTCGCCGTCGAGCAGGATGCCGTTCTTCTTGAGCCGCGCGACGTCCTCGCCATGCCTGGGCAGGCGGGTATCGATCTTCTCGAAATAGGTATCGGGCGGCGACGGCATGAACCGCAGGCCGGCCTCGCGCAACTGCTCGACCGTGCGGTAGATATCGCGCGCGCCGCAGGCGATGTGCTGGATGCCTTCGCCGCGATAGATGTTCAGATATTCCTCGATCTGGCCGGAATCGCCGGCATCCTCGTTGATCGGAATCCGGATCTTGCCGTCGGGGCTGGTCAGGGCACGGGAGAACAGGCCCGAGGCGCGGCCCTCGATATCGAAGAAGCGGATCTGACGGAAGTTGAACAGTCTTTCATAGAACCCGGTCCAGACATCCATGCGCCCGCGCCGGACGTTGTGGGTGAGGTGATCGAGATAATAAAGCCCGGCGCCTGCAGGCTGCGGATTTTTGGCGCCCAGCCATTCGAACTCGATGTCATAGGCCGAGCCCTTCGCGCCGTAGCGATCGACGAAATACAAAAGGCTCCCGCCGATGCCCTTGATGGCGGGAACGTCCAGCGCCTTCTGTTCGGAAGGAATACCCGCGGGTTCCGCGCCGAGCGAGAGCGCGCGCTCATACGCCTGCTTCGCGTCGACCACACGAAACGCCATCGACGGCGCGCACGGCCCGTGCGCCGCGACGAAACTCAAACCGTGGCTGCCGGGCTCTTCATTGAAGAGATAATTGATGTCGCCCTGGCGATAGACCGTGATCTTCTTCGTCTTGTGGCGCGCGACCGGGGCATAGCCCATCAGCTTGAACAGCGCGTGCAGTTCTTCCGGCTTCGGATGGGCGTATTCGACGAACTCGAAACCATCGGTGCCCATCGGATTGTCGGCGCTGATTTTGGCGGGCGGAGCGTCGTGCGGAAATGGGCCCATGCGGAATCTCCCTGATGCAGCTGTATGGAGTTTCCGTCACCTTCGCCGCAAAGTGCATGCAAAGATGCTGTCGATTTGCTATAGCGATGCACGTTCCGTGCATGAAATGGATGATTTCCGCATGATCCCGGTAGACGCCTTCGACCTCAAAATGCTCGCTGCCTTGCAGCACGACGGCCGGCTGACCAACCAGCAACTGGCCGATCTCGTCGGGCTGTCGGCCTCGCAATGCTCGCGGCGTCGGATGCGGCTCGAGGAGGAGAAGGTGATTTCGGGCTATCACGCCGATCTCACCGCCGAAGCCCTCGGCTTCGAGCTGATCGCGTTCATCCACATCACGCTTGCAACCCACTCACCGGACAACGCCAAGAAATTTCGCGCGCTGGTCAACCGCGTCGACGATATCCAGGAAGCCTATTCGCTGACCGGCGACGCCGATTATCTGTTGAAGGCCGTGCTGCGCGACCTGAAAAGCCTGTCCGACATCGTCAATAACGTGCTGATGCCGCACCAGAGCGTCGCCCACGTGCGTTCCTCGATCGTGCTGGACCGGCTGAAGGAGAGTTCAAAGCTGCCGCTGAAGCAGTTGCAGCGATAGCTGGAACGGCGTGGCCCAAATCGAGGGAAATTCGTCATTCGCATTTCGCGGTCGATTTGCGATGATCCGCGTCGGTTCAACTCCAAGAGACGAAGATGGCGCTGCAACTACGACCGAACTGCGAATGTTGCGACAAGGATCTGCCGCCGAATGCGGTGGAGGCGCGGATTTGCTCTTATGAATGCACGTTCTGTGCGGACTGCGTCGAGAACAAGCTCGGCAATGTCTGCCCGAATTGCGGTGGCGGTTTTGTGGCACGGCCGATCCGGCCGGCAAGGGAATGGCGGCCCGGCGTGTCCCTCGCCAAGCATCCGCCGTCAGACAAGCGGGTCCATCTGAAATATAGTTTTGCGGACATCGCCGCGCATTCGGCGCGGTTGCGCGATGTTCGGCCGCAAGAGCGGTGAAATTGTTGCCCGGCCGTCAATCCGCCGGCAAAACCATCCCCTCAACCTCGCCAAACCCGATGCGATAGCCGTCGCCTTGGCACCATCCACGCATCACCAGCGAGTCGCCGTCTTCAAGGAACGATCGCTTCACGCCGGGAGCCAGTTCAATTGGCTCGGTGCCGTTCCAGCTGATCTCGAGCAGGCTGCCGCGCTGGTCTTTTTCCGGACCGGAGATCGTGCCGCTCCCCAAGAGATCGCCGACATTCATCGCGCAGCCGGAGGAGGCGTGGTGCACCAATTGCTGCACCGAGGACCAGTACATGTATTTGAAATTGGTGCGGCAGATGCGCATCCCCTCTTTCATCGGCGCGGTGCGCAGGGCGACGTCGAGCTGCAGGTCGTAATTGTTCGGCTGCGTTTGCCGCAAATAGGGCAGCGGCACCGGGTCCTGCGCCGGTCCATGGACCCGGAAGGGCTCCAGCGCCTCGCGCGTCACGATCCAGGGGCTGATCGAAGTCGCAAACGCCTTGGCCTGGAACGGCCCCAACGGCACATATTCCCATTGCTGGATGTCGCGCGCGCTCCAGTCGTTGAGGATCACGAAGCCGAAGATCATTTCTTCCGCCTGCTTTTCGCTCAACATCTCGCCGATCGGCGAGGACTGTCCGACCACGACACCCATTTCCAATTCGAAGTCGAGCCGCTTGCATGGACCAAAAGCCGGCAGCTCGACGTTCGGCGGCTTCAACTGCCCGCGCGGCCGACGCACTTTTGTGCCGGAGACGACGACGGTGGAGGCGCGCCCGTTATAGCCGATCGGCATGTGCAGCCAGTTCGGCTGCAGCGCATTGTCCTTGCCGCG
>JBJMTR010000457.1:0-2280 GCA_045811565.1 Bradyrhizobium sp. | reverse complement strand
CATCGCGGCGCTGACCTCGCCTTCGGCCGGCTCGAACATGGCGGCCTGCGTTGCGCTTTCCATGGCTGGATATTCGATGTGTACGGACAGTGTCTGGAGACGCCGGCCGAGCCAAAGGGATCGCAGTTCTGCAAGGGCATCAAGCAGCGTTCCTATCCCGTCGTCGAGAAGAGCGGCATCCTCTGGGCTTACTTGGGCGAAGGCGAAGCACCGGCGTTTCCGGAGATCGATTGCTTTGTCGCACCGGATAGCCACACCTTTGCCTTCAAGGGCCACATCAATTGCAACTGGCTGCAGGCGCTCGAAGTCGGCATCGATCCGGCGCACGCCTCGTTCCTGCATCGCTTCTTCGAGGATGAGGACACGTCCGCGGCGTACGGCAAGCAGTTCCGCGGCGCGTCCGCCGGCAGCGACATGCCGATGACAAAGATCCTGCGCGAATATGATCGCCCGATCATCAATGTCGAACACACCGAATACGGCCTGCGGCTGATCGCGCTGCGGGAGATCGACGAGGAGCGCACTCATGTGCGCGTCACCAATCAGCTGTTCCCGCACGGCTTCGTAATCCCCATGAGCACGGAGATGACGATCACACAGTGGCACGTGCCCATCGATGACGAGAACTGCTACTGGTACGCGATCTTCACGAGTTACTCGGCACCGGTGGACAAGAAGAAGATGCGCGACCAGCGCCTCGAACTCTACGAGTTGCCGGACTACCGCTCGCGCAAGAACAAGTCGAACGATTACGGCTTTGATCCGCACGAGCAGGCGACCGAGACCTATACCGGCATGGGCACTGACATCAATGTGCACGACCAGTGGGCCGTGGAATCGATGGGCCCGATCCAGAACCGCACCAACGAGCATCTCGGACAAACCGACAAGGCCATCGTGCAGTATCGACGCCTGCTGCGGCAGGAGATCGAAAAAGTGGGTGGCGGCGAAAAGCCGTTCATGTTCCTCGACGCCGCGCATGCCCGCAGCATTCAGGGTCCCGCCACCATGGACGGCATCGGGCCGACGCGGGGCTGGGAAATCTACTGGATGGAGGTCGACGTGAAGCGCCGGCGCGGCGCGCCATGGGCCGCGCCGGTCCCGAGCTACATCGCCGACAAGGTCGGCCATCTCTCGGCCGCCGAGTGACCGTGTTTCGCGTCCAGCGTCTTCGGGGGGAGTGACGCGTTGAGTTTTGTCCGTAGTCACGGCCTGTGGTCGGGTGAGCAGCAAGAGGCGGCGAGCCGCCTACGCCGCATCGTCGAAGATCAGAAGCTGGAAGTGATCCGCCTGTCGTTCCCGGATCAGCACGGAATCTTGCGCGGCAAGACACTGGTCGCAAGCGAAGCACTTGCCTCGCTGGAAAGCGGCTGCTCGATCACCACGACCATGCTGGCAAAGGACACCTCTCACCGCACGGTGTTTCCGGTGTTCACATCGGGTGGCGGCTTTGGCATGCGCGAGATGGAAGGCGCCGCCGACGTGCTGATGGTGGCGGATCCAACCACCTTTCGCGTACTGCCATGGGCGCCGACCACCGGCTGGCTGTTATGCGACATTTATTTCGGCGATGGCCGGCCGGTGCCATTCGCGACCCGGCATCTGTATCGGTCGGTTCTCGGAAAACTCGGCCAGCGCGGCTACGACTTCGTCGCAGGGCTGGAGGTCGAATTCCACATCTTCAAGCTTGAAGACGCGCGGATGGCTCCCGAGCACGCGGGGCAGCCGGGCCAGCCGCCATCGGTCAGCCTGTTGTCGCACGGCTATCAATATCTGACCGAGCAGCGCTACGACCAGATGGAGCCGGTGCTCGAGATCATCCGCCGCGACGTGCTGGCGCTTGGGCTGCCGCTGCGGTCGGTCGAGGTCGAGTTCGGGCCCAGCCAGTGCGAATTCACCTTTCAGCCGACCGCGGGGCTTACGCCTGTCGATAACATGGTGCTGTTCCGCAGCGCTGTGAAGCAGATCGCCCGCCGCCATGGTTTTCATGCCACGTTCATGTGCCGGCCGAAACTTCCCAACGTGTTTGCGTCCGGCTGGCACCTGCATCAATCGATCGTCGCGCGCGCGGGCGGCGAGAATGCGTTCGTGACCAAGGATGGCGGTGAGGTGTTGACCCCGTTCGGCCGTGCATATCTCGCGGGATTGCTGGAGCACGCGCGTGCGTCCGCCGTGTTCACGACGCCGACGATCAACGGTTACAAGCGCTACCGCTCCTATTCGCTGGCGCCGGACCGCGCGATCTGGGGCCGCGACAACCGCGGCGTCATGATCCGTGTG
>JBJMTR010000456.1:0-4288 GCA_045811565.1 Bradyrhizobium sp. | reverse complement strand
CGTGAGACTTGTCTTCGGGGAAAGTGTTGTCTTTCTGCTGCGTGATCCGCTCCACATTGCCGTGCCGCATCGCGTCCGCGATCGATACCGCGCGGCTCGCATCCTGCTTGCTGACGATCTTGCCGTCCGCCAGCACCACGTCTTGCGGCGTTGTGCCGGCAAGCGGTGAGTCTTTCACGCGGCTCGCCAGGTCTGCCAGTTGCTTGCGGACCTCGCCGGCCGTGTTGGCAATTGCGTTGCACACCGAGGCCGCGATCCACGATCCGCCCTCGAGCGGACATTGCGGCAGGCTCGAATCGCCCAGCTTGATGCTGATATTGTCAAGCGGCAGCCCGAGCAGGTCGGCCGCCACTTGCGCCATGATCGTGTAGGTGCCGGTGCCGATATCCGACGCGGCGGACGCGACCTCGGCGTGCCCGTTGGCGGTCAGCACGATGCGGACCGAGGCCGGCATCTGCAGCGCTTCCCAGACGCCGCTCGCCATGCCCCATCCCACCAATTCGCCGCCGTCGCGCATTGAGCGCGGTTCCGGGTTGCGCTGGTCCCAGCCGAATGCCGCGGCGCCCTGGCGGTAGCATTCGCGCAGCTCTTTGCTGGTATAGGGAACGTCGGCCGTCTGGTCGCGATCCGAGTAGCATTGCAGGCGCAGCTGCACCGGATCGATCTTGAGCGCTATAGCAAGCTCATCCATCGCGCATTCGAGCGCATAGACGCCGGTCGCGGCCCCTGGCGCGCGCATGTCGCAGGAAGTCGGGACGTCCAGCCGCGCCAGCCTGTGCACGAATTTCGCATTGGGGCTCCGGTAAAGCAGATCTCCCCATCCGGTATCGTTGCGGGCGAAATCCTCGAACTGCGAGGTCACCGCGATCGCCTCATGCTTGATGGCGTCCAGCGTGCCATCGGCTTTTGCGCCTAGCGCCAGGCGCTCGATCGTCGCCGGCCGGTGACCGAGCGCATACATCTGCTGCCGGGTCAGCGCGACGCGTACCGAGCGTTGCAAAGCAAGTGCCCCCAGCATCGCCAGCACCACCTGGTATTGCGGGCGCAGGCCGGAGCCGAAGGCGCCGCCAACGAACGGTGACATCACCCGCAGCTCGTCGGCTTTCATGTTGAACACGCTGCACAGGTAGCGCTGTACGTTCTGCACGCCCTGTGTCTTGTCGTACACCGTGAGCCTGCCGCCGCCATCCCACGTCACCGTCGAGGCAAATAACTCCATCGGGTTGTGATGCTCGGTCGGGATGAAGTATTCGGCCTCATGGCGCACCTCGGCCGCCGCAAAGGCTTTCTCGGCGTTGCCGCGCGGCTTCTCCGGCTTCTCGACGATGAAGGCGTTCCCGCGCTGCGCATGCAGATCCGTGACGTGGGCTGCTTTCGCGTACTCGACCGCTATCTTCGAAGCGGCGAAGCGGGCGGTTTCCCAATCCTCCGCCAACACCAACGCGACCGGTTGTCCGCTGAACAGGATCCGGTCGTCGTAGAGGGGACGGTACGGCGAGCCTTTCTCCGGCGCGGTGTCGTCCTTGTAGGCGTCATCAGCAGCTGCCATTTGCGGCCGGTGTTGATGGGTGAGTACGTCGATCACGCCGCTGACGCGCAATGCCTCGCTCGTGTCGATGCCTGTGATGCGGCCCGTCGGAATCGTCGATTCAACGACATAGCCATAAACGAGGCCGGGGACGTTGAACTCGCCGGCATATTTGGCCTCGCCGGTGACCTTGGCCCGGCCGTCGACGCGAGATGTAGCGGTGCCGATGTAAGCTGTCATGGTGGCCAGCCTTACCGTACCTTCTTGACGGATTGTGATTGCGGCGTGGCACGCGCCGCCTGGCGCAGCGTCCGCACGATGGCGCGCCGTGCAAGGCCGATCTTGAAGGCATTGTGCGCGTAGCCCCTGGCGTCGCGCAGCAACAGCTCCGCGGCGCGCGCGAACGCTGCGTGGTCCGCGCGCTGTCCGCGCAGCATGGCCTCGGCCGCCGGATCGCGCCACGGCTTGTGCGCGACGCCGCCAAGCGCCAGGCGGGCGTCCTTGATCCTGTCACCGTCGAGTTCGAGCGCGGCTGCGACCGATACCAGCGCGAACGCATAAGACAAGCGGTCGCGGATTTTGAGGTACGAATAGTTCGTGTTGAATCCTTTTGCCGGAAGCTCGACCCCGGTGACGATCTCCTGCGGCTCCAGGTTGGTGTCGCGCTGCGGCGTATCGCCGGGCAGCCGATGGAAATCCGAAAAAGCGATCACGCGCGCGCCGGCGGGGCCGGCGACATGCACCTTGGCCTCGAGCGCAGCGAGCGCGACGCACATGTCGGAAGGATGGGTTGCGATGCAGGCTTCGCTGGTCCCGAGGATCGCATTGATGCGGTTGATGCCGTCGATCGCCGAGCAGCCGCTCCCTGGCTGGCGCTTGTTGCAGGGCGTCACCGTGTCATAGAAGTAGAAGCAGCGGGTGCGCTGCAGGAGGTTGCCGCCGGTCGAAGCCATGTTGCGCAATTGCTGCGAGGCGCCCGACAGGATCGCGCTGGCAAGCAGCGGATACCGCTGCTCGACCAGCGGGTGGTAGGCGAGGTCGGAATTCGGCACCAGGGCGCCGACGAGAAGGCCACCGTCGGCCGTTTCTTCAACGCTTCTCAGCGGCAAGCGCGAGATGTCGATCAACCGGCTTGGGCGCTCGACGTCCTCCTTCATCAGATCGAGCAAATTGGTGCCGCCCGCGATGAATTTTGCGGCGGGATCGCCGGCGATCTGGCTGATCGCATCGGCCACGTCGCTGGCCCGTGCATACTGGAACGGGATCATGATTGCCCCATCGCCTGCTGGATGGCTGCCACGATGTTCGGATAGGCGCCGCAACGGCAGATGTTGCCGCTCATGAGCTCGCGAATCTCATCGGCGGTCTTCGCCTTGCCCTCGGCGATCAGGCCCGCCGCAGAGCAAATCTGTCCCGGCGTGCAGTAACCACACTGGAACGCGTCGTGATCGATGAACGCCTGCTGCAGCGGGTGCAGCGCGCCATTAGTCGCAAGGCCCTCGATGGTGGTCACCCTGGCGCCGTCCTTCATCACCGCCAGCGTGAGACAGGAATTGATCCGCCGCCCGTCGGCAAGCACCGTGCAGGCGCCGCACTGGCCGTGATCGCAGCCCTTCTTGGTTCCGGTGAGGTCGAGATGGTCGCGCAACGCGTCAAGCAGACTCGTCCAAGGCGCGACCATGAGATGCGCCTCGACGCCATTGACGCTCAGCGTCACCGGCATCTTCTCGGGCGTGGCGATGGACTGCCCCGCTGACTGTGCCGTGCCGGATCGCGCCATTTTGCGTCTCCGTATGTCCCGAAGGTATCAGTACCTGAACCCACGAGATCATCGATTGATCCCTGCTCCTCGCCGATTGTTGAGTTGGTCCGTCCTGCCTTAAACAAGGCAGGATGCATCAATGGGGCAGCAGGACTGCCAAACCCTCAAAGCTTGTACGCGGTGCGGAAGCCGCCCCAGTGCCGGCCATTGACGCGGACCGGTACGTCGATCTCGCGCATCATCACCATCTTGCCGTTGCCCATGTCGCGGGCGTAGCTCTGGATCAGGTAGGAGCGCTGGTTGCGGCCGGCGGCGAGGCCGGCGGCATCGTTGAAGATGCGGCGGTTGCGGCTGTTGGCGGTATTATAGGCGACGTCGCCCGGGCGCTGCGGATGCGAGTAGATATTGTTGTGCACCGGCAGATAGCCGTTGCGGTCGATCATCACGCAGAACACCATGCGCGGGTCCTTGGCGAGGAAGGCCTCCTGGAAGGCCGGCAGCGTGCGATCCGCCCAGTCCAGGATCCTGGTGCGGTGCTGGAGCGGATTGGTGCCTGGTATATCGACATAGTTGGTGTCGAACATGTCCTCCATGGAGATCGCGCCGCTCGCCACGCCTTGCTCGAAAATCCTGGTCAGCGCGGCGCCGGCTTCCATGGCGCGGGTGACGAATTCGGTATTCTCGTCGCGGATCGCCCACAATTTGTCTTCGACCGTCTCGCGCAGTTCGGCATTCGGTGCCTCCAACCTCGCCTGCGCTCCGGCCTTTGAATGGGCGATGATGCGAACCCTGCAGGCGCCGATATCTTCGAGCCTGGCGCCAAAACTTTGGTTTTGCGGCAGCCGCTCGGCATCCCTTCCGCCGATCAGGATGCCTTCCATGGAGATCTCATAGACCGGTGCGCCAATCAGCCCGCGTGGGGTCTCGATTTCGATCTTGAGGCTACAGGGCAGCCGCTCGCGTTTGCGGCGGTCTTCGCGATCATCGTGGTCGCCCTG